>CALGGP010000043.1 GCA_937915885.1 uncultured Selenomonadales bacterium
TGGGTGGGCGGGATGAAAAAATTTTTTTCCGAACCCCGCGCGGTCGAAGGCGCCTGCCTTCATGGGGCGGGTGGGCGGGAGAATCATTCTTCGCCGATGATGCGCACTTCGGGGCTCAACTTTACCGAATACGTTTCAAGCACGCGCCGCTTCACTTCATCGATCAGTTTCAACACGTCCGACGCCGTCGCGCCGCCCGCATTCACCACAAACCCCGCGTGTTTTTCCGACACCATTGCCCCGCCGATCCGCAATCCTTTCAAGCCCGTCTGATCGATCAGCGTGCCCGCGAAATGCCCCTTCGGTCGCTTGAATGTCGAGCCCGCCGACGGATATTCCAACGGCTGTTTGCTCCGACGGCGTTGCGTAAAATCTTCCATCGTCGCGCGAATTTGATCCGCGTCGCCGTCCTCAAGCTCCAGCTCGACTTCGCAGATCGCATGCCCGTTCGATTGAAAGGCGCTCCGTCGATAGCCCAAGTCAAGTTCGTTGCCGCGAAGCTCGACGCAACGTCCGTCCCTCGACACCGCGCGGACGACTGACACGACATTTTTCATCTCGCCGCCGTATGCGCCCGCGTTCATAAACACCGCGCCGCCGATTGAGCCCGGGATGCCGCAAGCAAATTCGAGCCCCGATAAGCCGTTATCCGCCGCAAACTCCGATACGTCCTTCAATCGCGCGCCCGCGCCCGCGATCAACCGTCGACCGTTCCGTCGGATCGTCGAAAACTCCCCGTTGAATTTCATCACCACGCCGCGAATCCCGCCGTCGAGCACCAGCACATTAGAGCCGTTGCCGAGGATCGTGCAGGGAATGTTGCGTTCGCTCGTCAAGCGGAAGATCGCGATCACTTCTTCGGTCGTCGACGGGAATATCAATACGTCCGCCGCCCCGCCGATTTTAAACGTCGTGTGCTCGCACATCGGCGCGTCCAATAAAAATTGCTCCGCGCGGAGAAATTTTTTCAGTTCCTCCGCAAAATCGTCCTGCCAACTCATGATTTGAGCACGGCTCCCGTCGACGCCGACGTCGTCAGTTTCGCATACCGCGCCAGATATCCCGTCTTGATCTTCGGCTCGGGCTTTACCCAAGCCGCACGACGTTTTTCAAGTTCCTCGTCGCTGATCTCAAGCTCCAACTTCCGATTGGGAATGTCGATCGAAATGATATCGCCGTCCTCGATCAACGCAATCGTGCCGCCTTCCATTGCCTCGGGCGAAACGTGACCGATGCACGCGCCCTGGCTCGCGCCGCTGAATCTGCCGTCGGTGATCAAGCCGACCTTTAAGCCCATGCCCGTGATGACCGCCGTCGGATTGAGCATCTCCTGCATGCCGGGACCGCCCTTCGGCCCCTCGTAGCGAATCACAACCACGTCGCCGTCGTGAATCTTGCCGTCCATAATCGCGTTGACGCCGTCCTCTTCGGAATCGAAACAGCGCGCCGTGCCCTTGTAGACGAGCATATCTTCTTTGACGGCGGAGGCTTTGACGACCGCGTAGTCGGGACAAAGATTGCCCTGCAGGATCGCGATCCCGCCCGTCGCTCGATACGGATTGTCGACCGTTCTGATCACGTCCGCGCGGAGTATTTCCGCGTCTTTGATCCGATCGCCGAGCGTGCCGGTGACTGTCAACGCGTCGAGGTGCAACAAATTTTTCTTCGACAGCTCATGCATGACGGCGTTGATGCCGCCCGCTTCCTCCAAGTCTTGCATGTGATGAGTGCCGGCGGGCGAAAGTTTTGTGATGTACGGCGTCCGACGGCTGATCTCGTCAAAGAGCGTCGCCGGAATTTCGATACCCGCCTCGTGAGCGATCGCCGTCAAGTGTAAGACTGTGTTCGACGAGCCGCCGATCCCCATGTCGACGGTGATAGCGTTTTCAAATGCCTTACGAGTTAAAATGTCGCGCGGTTTGATGTCGCGTTTCAACAATTCGAGTACGACTTTACCCGCGAGTTTCGCCAAGATCAAGCGCGCGCCGTTGTATGCGGCGGGAATCGTGCCGTTGCCCGGTAATGCCATGCCGAGTGCCTCCGACAAACAGTTCATCGTGTTGGCGGTGAACAGCCCCGCGCACGAGCCGCAACCCGGGCATGCCTTCGCCTCGAGCTCCGTCATTTCTTCGACAGACATTTGCCCAGCCGCGAATTTGCCCGCCGCCTCGAACGCTTGACTGACGCTGATATCTCGTCCGTGCAATCGACCCGCCAACATCGGTCCGCCGCTGACCAGTACGCTCGGGATATTCAATCGAGCCGCCGCCATCAGCATGCCCGGCACTACTTTATCGCAGTTCGGAATCAAGATCAGTGCGTCGAAGCCGCTCGCCATCGCCACCGCCTCGATCGAGTCGGCGATCAGCTCACGACTTGCCAACGAAAATTTCATGCCCGTGTGACCCATCGCGATCCCGTCGCACACTCCGATCGCGGGAAATTCGATCGGCGTTCCGCCCGCAGACGCCACGCCCAACTTCGCCGCCTCGGTGATCGAGCGCAAATGCATGTGCCCGGGAATGATCTCGTTGAACGAGTTGCAGACGCCGATCAGCGGACGGCTCAACTCCTCGGGACCGAATCCGTTGGCGTGGAACAACGAGCGGTGCGCACAACGCGTGGCGCCTTTCTTGACAATATCGCTTCGCATAAACATCTCTCCAATCTGAATTTCAAAAGAATATTCGCCGTCGATGAAAACTATCCTGCCTGTCGCCCGACTCTGTATATCGTCGCGTACATTGTCGGCAACACCAACAACGTCAGCGCCGTCGCCGCCAACAGCCCGCTCGCGATCGCTATCGCCATCGGTCCCCAAAATTCGCTCGCCATCAACGGGATCATTCCCAATATCGCCGTCAACGCCGTCAACATTATCGGGCGAAACCGCGTCACCGTCGATTCGATCACCGCGTCAATCGGCGTCATTCCTTCCGACAAATGTTTGTCGATCTGATCGAGCAGAATCACCGAGTTGCGACTGATCATTCCGCTCAACGCCAGCACGCCCAGATATGCCACGAACCCCATCTCAGAGCCCGTCGCCAACATTCCGATCGATACGCCGATCATTCCGAGCGGCACCGTCAGCACCGTCAACAACAATTGCCGCGCGCTCCGAAGTTGGATCATCAACAGCGTCGCGATTGCGAACAACATCAGCGGCAGCGGCTCAAGTAAATTGTCGAGCGACGAATCGCTTTCCTCGAGATCGCCGCCCGCGTCGATCGAATATCCGTAAGGCAACTCGTTTGCGATCGGCTCGACCGACGCCAACGCCTTTGACGCCGCCTCGACCGCCGTCCCCGAGCGTATGTTCGCTTGCACGGTGATCGTCGGCTTGAGATCGCGTCGCCAGATTAAACCGTCCTCCGCGCGGTACTCGAGCGTTGCGATTTGCGACAGCGGAACGTAGCCCGCCGCTCCCAAATACACCGGCAAATTTTTTACGTCCGATAATTTATCCCGATCGATCGTCGACAAGCGGAGATCGATATCCAGCGTCCGATCGCCCGTGTAAAATTCCGCCGCCGTCGCGCCCGTCAGTTCCGTATAAAGCATTTGCGCGACCGCGTTGCTCGACAAGCCCATCGCGCTCAACTTGTCTTGATCCAATTCGACGTGCAACGTCTTCGACTTGTCGCCCCAATCCAAATGCGCGTCAAACACGTTGGGATCGTCGGCGACCACGTCACGCACCCACGCCGCAATCGCTTTCACTCGAGCCGCGTCGTAGCCCGAGACGCGCAACATTATCGGATAATCCGCCGGCGGTCCCGTTTGTATGAAATGAATTTTGCTCCGCACGTGAGACAGCTCCGTCGACAACTCGTCGTTGATCAGTGCCGTCAATTCTTCGCGGCGCTCCCGACTTTCGGCGACGATCACGAATTGCGCAAAATTGTCGGCGTCGAGCTCCGGTTGCATCGTCAGCACGAAGCGCGGCGCGCCCACTCCGACATACGCGCTGTAATTTTTTATCAGATCGGCGTGTTTGTCAAGGAATGTTGAGAACGTCCGCGACATTTCCTCGGTCGCCGCCAACGACGAGCCCTCGGGCAATTTCAAGTTGACGAGCACTTCGGGGCGGATTGACGACGGGAAAAATTCTTCCTCGACGAATTGCATCAACCAAATCGAGCCGACGAAGATTGCCGCCGTCGACGCCAACACGATCGATCGATGCGCCAAAAATTTTCTCAGCACCGCGCGGAATTTTTGATAGAACCGCCCTTGATAAAGTTCGTTGGAAAGTCGGACGGATTGTGCGTCGACCGTCGAGCCCGCGTCGAATGCCGCCGACTTCGTGTCGTCCGTCGAGCCCGAGCCGACCGCCGCCGACTTTGTGTCGACAGACACCTTGGAGGGCGGGCGGCTCACGCCCCCTTTTTCTTTCGTTGAGACTTTGATCAGATGGAAGCCGAACAGCGGCGTCACCATCACCGACACGATCCACGACAGCAACAGCGTCGAGCAGATGACGGGGAACAACGAACTGCAAAACTCCGCCGCCATGCCTTTCGAGAACGCGATCGGAATGAAACCCGAGCATGTGATCAATGTGCCCGTCAACATCGGTTTTGCCGTCACGTCGAACGCCGAGCACGCCGCGCTCATTCGATCAAGCCCGCGCTCCAATTGCACGCTCATCATTTCGACGGCAATGATCTCGTCGTCGACCAACAAGCCGAGCGCGATTATCAGCGAACCGAGCGAGACTTTTTGTAAGTCGATGCCCATCAGATACATTGCGCAAAAGGTGCCGGCGAATACGAGCGGGATGCAAAACGCGACGACGAGCCCCGTGCGCCAACCGAGACTGACGAAGTTGATCGCCATGACGATTGCAATCGCCTCGACGAGCGCCTCGACAAATTCTCCGATCGATTCTTCGACCACTTGAGGCTGATCGGCGACTTGGTGAATTTCCATGCCGAGCGGCAGTTCGGATTGCGCGGCGGCGATCAGTCGATGCTCCTCACGTCCGAGCTCGAGGATATTTCCGCCGGGCGTCATCGACACGGCGATCCCGATCGCGGGTTGCCCGTTGTAAAAAAACTTTGGCTCCGACGGTTGAGAATAGCGCCGCTCGACCGTTGCGATGTCGGCGAGACGAAAAATTTTTCCGCCCGCGTTGATCGGTACGCTTTCGATCGCGCGAATGTCATCGAACATGCCGCTCACTCTGATATAAACGTTGTCGGTCGAAGTTTCGAGCATGCCCGACGGCGTCATTGCGTTTGATTGTTCGATCGCGTTGGCAATTGCGGTCGGCGCGATCCCCAGTTCCGACAGCTTTGATCGCTCGATCTCGACGTAAATTTTTTCGGTCTGCTCGCCTTCGAGCTCGACGCGCTGAACGGTTTTCAAGCCGAGCAGTTGTCGACGAATTTTTTGCGCCTCCGCGCGGAGCTCCTCATACGAAAAATCTTCGCCGACGACCGCATAGATCGTGCCGTAAACGTCGTCGAATCGATCATCGTAAAACGGTCCGAGCACGCCCGACGGCAGATCGCCTTTTATGTCTTCGCAATAATTTCGGATTTTGAGCCACGTCTGTTTGATGTTGTCAACGTCGGCATCATCGCGCAGCTCGACGAAGATCACCGTCACGCCCGGGCGCGAATAACTTTCTATGTAATCGAGCGCGGGAGTGTCCTGAAGCGTTTGCTCGAGCTTGTCGGCAACTTGCAACTGCATTTGCTCCGCCGTCGCACCCGGCCATGCGGCGCTGATGATCATCTCTCGAATCGTAAATTCGGGGTCTTCCATTCGTCCGAGCCGCTGATAAAAAAATATGCCGCCAATGAAAATGACAGCGATAAAATACCACACCAGATCGCGGTTGTTGAGTGCAATTCGAGTTAAATTTTTCATGGGCGCGCGTCCTCCGTGCGAACTTTTTGCCCGACGCGCAATTTATTGACGCCGGCGACTACGACGACCTCTCCGCGCTTGAGACCATCGACGAGCACATTATTGCCCTCGAATCGCTGAACCGTCACCGGTTTTAATTCGACCGTTTGATCGCCGCCGACCGTCCAGACCCGCGCTTGATCGTCCGATTGATAAATCGCCGACAGCGGCAAAATGATTGCGTCGCTCACCTCCGACCGATCGGTGAAGATTGCGTTCGCCGTCATTCCCAATTGCACTCCGCGCGGAGGCTCCGTCAAAGTGATGCGCACCCGATACGTCCTCGAGACGGCGTCCGCCATCGGCGCGATCTCTCGAACGACGCCGCGCGTTTCGCTCGACAGCGCCCAAAATTTTATCGTCGCCTCTTGATCGACCGTCGGCAATTTATTTTCCGGCACGTTGATCTCGACTTCGAGCTCGCCCGTTTGAATGAGCGTCAAGACCGTTTGCCCTGCCGCGATCACTTGACCTTGCTCGACGTTGACCGACGAGATCACTCCGTCCGCGTCGGCGACCAAATTGGTGTAGGACAGGGCGTTGTGCGTTTGCTCGGCGGCGGCGACGGCGTTATCGTACGAAGCGCGCGCGGCGTCGAAAGTCGTGCGGTACTGATCGAGCACGGCGGCGGGGATTGCGTCCTCTCGATAAAGTTGCTCATATCGATAAAAATTCGACTCGGCAAGCTGCAGTTGAGCGAGCGCCGCATTCACTTGCGCTTCGCCCTGATTGACTTGCTGAACGATATCCTTTGTGTCGAGCGTCATCAAAACATCGCCGATCGCAACCCGACTGCCGACATCGACCGCGCGATTGATCAGCCGCCCGCCGACTTGGAAAGACAGATTCGTCTCATAGCGCCCGCAAACCGTTCCGGCGTAATTGCTTTCTGACATGTTCGCGCTTCGGTCGACGCGTTGAGTCTTGACGAGAGGCACGCGTTCTTCGATCACTTCGTCCTCCGAGCACCCGAGCATCGTCGTCGAAAGAATAAACATTGCCGCCAAAAAAATTTTTCTGATCATAACGAGAGGAAATTCGCCGTCGATGAAAACTATCCTGCCTGTCGCCGTTTCGATCGGACGTCGAAAAAAAATCCGCGCGGAGCGGCGTTGAAAGGACGGTTGAAAGGATGGCAAAGGACTGCGCGCGCCGCCTCGGAGTCGGCAACTAACCGATCGAGCAACGATGAAATAGTCGGTGCCCGATCGATGGCGCGGTGCGACAGCGTCTACTTTGGGCTCGACGTAGCGCCGCGTACTTTGCCGGTAACTACTCGTCGGCACTCGGAGCGACGGGAAGCCCCCGATCGTCCGTCGAAAAAAAATCCGCGCGGAGCAAAAAAAATTCTTGACAAATTCGTTTTTTTTTTTACATTGTCCCGGGATCAATATCAAACTTTTTTTTTCGAGGGAGTGATTTTACATGTTCTTTGACCTGCAACGCTTCGCCGTGATCAACAACGAGACCGTGACAGGCGGCATCGATTTCAACAGCGGCGAAACAGATGTGGTCGGCACCGCCGCCGCCGATTCCATCACAAACCAAGTAAATTACGCCACCATCACCGCCGGCGACGGCAACGACACCATTGAAAACGTCGGTTATTACGCGGTGCTGCTCGGCGGCGCGGGCTCCGATCGCATCACAAATGTCGGCGGCGAGGTTTTGATCGACGGCGGCGCCGACAATGATGTTGTGCTCAACAGCGGGAGCAATTCGACGATCCTCGGCGGCGCGGGCAATGATATCGTCGCCAACGTCGGAATGTCCGCGCTGATCCGCACGGGCGACGGCGACGATTCGATCGTAAATTTCGCCGACGGCACGAACGGCAGCGGCTTTTATACGACAATCGTCGGCGGCGCGGGCAATGACACCGTCGATTTTCGCGCACCGATCGCCCCGAACTACTATCGATATTTTGTCGGCGACGGCAACGATGTCCTGCTCAATTATAACGGCCGAGTCGTCATCGCGCTCCCCGACGACGCCTCTTATCGCACTTCGATCGAAAACACCGCCGACGTCCACGACGCCATTCTCACCGTCGGCGACAACACCATCAGAGTCGTCGACGCCGCCGGTTCCAATCTCAACATCAGCGGCGGGCAATTAGTCACCGTCGATGAAGGCTTCGGCGACTTCGATAATTACAATCACATCACCAACTCGACGGCGTCTGTCGAAGTCAACGGCACCGACGGCGATGATTTCATCGAAAATTTTGCGCGGGCGGTGACGATCAACGCGGGCGGCGGCAATGATTTTATCGCGAGCAGCATCCCCGCCGACGAGGCGCTGATAAGCAACGGTCTCACTCTCAACGCCGGTGACGGCGACGACACCATCATTGCTTATGCCGAGTACGGCTCGATTGACGGCGGCTCGGGCAACGATTCGATCATCGCTCCGAACGCGGCGAATTACAGTAATTTGTCGATTCGCGGCGGTGCGGGCGACGATACGATTACAGTTCGCGACGTGGGCGGCAATTACGTTTATCAATACGGCGGCGACGACGGCAACGATATCGTTATCAATCACAGCGGCTACGGCATGTTGCAAATCACCGACGACTCGGCGTATGCGACGATGGCTGTCAACAACAATCTGCTCGTCACGGTCGGCGGCTCGACGATCGTCTTCATGGACGCCGCCAACGTCGGGCTCAACATCGCGGGCGGGCATGTGCTCGACACCGTTGATCCGCACAACGTCACCAACACGACGAATTTTACGGTGGTGAGCGGCACGAGCGACGCCGATACGATCCGAAATTACAGCGACAACTCGACGCTCCGCGCGCTCGGCGGCAACGATGTGATCTCGACGACGGGCGAAGAGGTGATCATCGACGCGGGCTCCGGCGACGACACCGTTCAGATTGACGGCTATGCAAACGTCGTTCGATTCGAGGCCGGTTACGGCAACGATGCGGTCTACGGTTTCGACGACAACGATTCGATTGACATCACCGATTACGGCTCGTATTCGACGGCGGTCTCGGGCAATGATGCGCTCGTCAAGGTCGGCTCTAGCACTCTGACGATCATCGACGGCGCCGACAAAACTCTCAACGTGACGGGCGGAGATTATGTCGAGGACTCGGGCGGCGGCGCGGAAAATAATTTGCCGACGGGTTTGACGAAGGACGGCACGACGCTCAACGTTTCGACGGAGTATGACGGAGGCGTGTGGTTGACGGGCTTTGACATTCTCAATTGGCGGGAGTGCTATGCGGACGCGTCGGCGATCGAAGTCAACGCGTCGAGCGACGAGACGAGCGGTCGAGTGATCGTCGGCAACGAGCAATCGAACATGCTCCGCGCGGGTGTGAACGGCGCTTGGCTCTGGGGATATCTCGGCGACGATACTCTTGTCGGCGGTGCGGGCTCCGACATGTTCTGGTTCGGCAAGGGCGAAGGGCATGATGTGATCGACGGTTGCGACGAAACTGATCTGATCAATCTGTGGAGCGTCAGTCTGATGGAGATTGCGTCGTTCGATGTCGACGACGACAATAATATCTCGGTCGGGATCACGGACGGCAGCAGCTTTAAAGTCAACACGACGGGCTCATCGACTACGTTTCAGTTGACAGACGTCGGGCGTTGGAAATTCGATCACGGCAGTCGATCATTCAGCTATGTGCAATCGTGATTGCGGCGCTTGGAAAAAATATTTATCCACAAATTTTTTTACGGAGGGATTTTTATGATCAAACGGTTGTTCTCAATGGTCTTGTTTGCGGCAATGCTGGTGCTCGGCAACGGGCTCGCCAACGCCGCCACGGTCGCCATCGCGCTCGACACGCCCGCAGGAATGTTTTCGGAGCCGGAGAAAGTCAACGAGAGTCTGCAGGCAACGCTCGACAAAATTTTTGTCGGCAACTCCAATCTGACGTTCCTGCCGATTGAAGACGCTACCGGCTACCTGCGCATCTATCGCGAAGAACACGATCTCATCGAGGAAACTTACAGCGATACCGATTTCGTCCGCATGAAGACGCTCAAAAAGGAAGATTACTACAACGTCTGCAGATACTTCAACGCCGATTATTTGATCTACGTCAACGTGACGAACTCGGTGCCGAAACACTCGGGCGGTTTCCTCACGAGCGGGCAAAGCGTCAACGTCACGACCGATTTTCGCGTGTGGTCGAACGGCAAAAATGATTTCGCGTTCATGAAACGTTTGTCGGCGAAGGGCTCGTCGAACACGATTTACACCGGCGGCGACGGCAGTTCGTCACGCGCCGTCGAAAAGGGACTCAAAAAATGTTTGTCTCTGCTCGAAAAAGAAGCCGCGAAGATCAACTCGGCGATCGCCGGTTGAACAATCGACAAAATAAATCGGACGGGCTTTCGTCTTTCGAGATGCGGCTCGTCTTTTTTTGTGATAAAATATCGGTCGCAAAAATCATTTCGAGGTGAGACATTTGAAATTCGACTACCACATGCATTTTGAGTATGGAGATTACGACGAAGGTTGGGTGCAGGGATTTTTCGACGCGGCGGCTCGACGCGGGCTCAACGAGATCGGCATCAGCGAGCACTCGCATACATTTCCCGAGTTTCAACAGCTTTACTACGACGACTTGACGCTCGACGATTCGTTTGTCGGACGGTTTCAATCGACGTGGCTCAAAAAAAATAAATTCAAACACACTCTTGACGACTACTTTCGATTCATGGATCGATTGAAGTCAACGCATAAAGTCAAGATCGGGATTGAAGTGTGCAACTTCCGCGATCAGTCGGCGGTCGAAAATATTCTCAACGGTCGGGACTTCGATTATGTGATCGGTTCGATTCATTTCCTCGACGGTTGGGGCTTCGACGCGTCGGCACTCGTCCAAGAATTTGATCGACACGATCTCCGCGATCTCTACGAAATTTATACTCGCGAAGTCGAGAGGCTGTCGTCGACGGGGTTGTATGACGTGCTCGGGCATCCGTTCAATCTGTGGGTGTTCAATGTGCTGCCGACTTTCGACGAGACGGAGTATTTCGAGCGGGCGGCACGGGCGCTGTCGAAGGCGGGCATGGCGATCGATATCAACACCGGCACGGCATATCGATATCCGATCAAAAAAATATCGCCGCCTCCGAAGTTCATGGAGATCGCGGCGCAATATCGCTTGCCGATCATCACGTCGTCGGACGCGCATCAGCCCGAGGATTGCGGACGTTTCATCGACGAGGCGATCGAGTATGCGCGTGGGTTCGAATATACGACATGTCTGCAGTTCGATCGCCGACAACGGACGGAAGTTCCGCTCGGATAAAATTTATGCATGTCTCTTAATTGAAATGGGCGCTGCCGACGATCCCGCCCACCATCGACGGCGCCCTATTGTTTTAAAGCCCGCAACACTTCGGCTATTCGACGTGTCTGCAATTCAATCGGCAACGGCGCGAAGAAGTTCCGTTAGGCGATCGCCGATGATCCGCGCGTCGACAGTCGAATTTTTCTTGCCGAAACTTATTCGGATCGTCCCGCCGATATATTCTTTCGGCACGTTCAAAGCCCGCAACACATGAGACGTCGTCGTTTGACGGGAGTTGCACGCCGAGCCCGTCGACACACAAATATTTTTTAAATCAAGTCGATGCATCAGACTTTCGCCGCCGATGCCCTTGAACGACAGGCTCAAATGTCCCGGCAATCGATTATCGCCGCCGTTGATGATAAAATCAATGCCGTTATTCTTCAATCGATCGATCACCGTATCGACGCATGTAGAAATTTTTTCGGCGATGATTTTCATATCGCGACAATTTTTTTCGAGCGCAAGCGCCATTGCCGCGATCGCCGGCACATTCTCCGTCCCCGCGCGCATCGAAAATTCCTGCGCGCCGCCGTCGATGTAAGGCAACACTTTCAAACCGTCGCGAATGTAGAGAAAACCAACGCCTTTCGGACCGTTGAATTTGTGCGCGGACGCGGAGAGCATGTCGACGCCCGAATGTTTCACGTCGACGGGAATATGCCCGACCGCTTGAACCGCGTCGGTATGAAAAATTTTCCCGGCGTCGTGTGCAATCTCGACGAGAGTTTTAATCGGTTGGATCGTGCCGACTTCGTTGTTGGCGAACATGATCGAAATGATTGCAGTCTGCGGCAGAATATTTTTTTTCAGCTCGAGCGGATCGACCGCGCCGCATTGATCGACCGGCAACTTCGTCACCGTGCAGCCGAGATTTTTCATCGCGGCGCATGAATTTAACACCGCTTTGTGCTCGACGGCGGAAGTGATGATATTCGGGCGTTCGCTCAAATGCTCGAGCACGACGGATTTTATTGCGTGATTGTCGCTCTCCGTGCCGCCCGACGTAAAAATAATTTCATTCGGCTCGGCGTTGATGCAGGCGGCAATCTTCTCGCGCGATTGCCTCAAAATTTTTTTCAATGGTCGCGATAGTTTATACGCCGCCGACGGATTTGCGAAGAATTTTTTCTGCAGCTCGAGCATCAAATTCAATGCGTCGGCGTCCAATGGTGTGGTCGCCGCGTTGTCGGCGTAAATGATCTCACTCGAAAAGTTTGCAACCGTCATTCTTAAAATCCTCTATCTTGTCGAGAATGTCTTGCCGCTCGACTTCCAAAAAATTTGCGAGGCAGTCAATGCAATAAAAATTCTTGGACGCCATGCCCAAGAGTTTTTTGTTTATGCCGATCTCGTTTCGCGTCAACGGACGCTTGCCGCAAGCAACGCAACCGAAAATTTTCTTCGCCAATCAAATCACCTCGAATTGCGGGATGTCCTTGCCGGCGTACTCAATATCGAGCAGCGCCAATTGTTTTCGGATCGTCGAGCGCATTCGACAAGCGCGCGCCAAACAATATCGGTTGAAAAGTTCCTTGTCAACGTCTTCGACCCGACGCACGTTCGGAAACAATAATTTCAAATACGCCGTCGCAATCCGTTTGATCGCGGCGGTGTCGCGCGTGTCGGCTCGGTCGGGCACGCGGATCAGATTGTCGACGATGGCGCGATAACTTATGTCCTCGCGCAATTCATGGAGAATCGAACAAAAATATTCGGAGTTAAGCGCCCAATCGCAAACTTTCATGTCGTCATTCATGCGCGGAATGTTCCAGCCCTTGATGAAACCGTGAAACCGTTCGATCAGCGCCGACTCATGAAAAACCGTCGGCAGTTCGTCAAACATATTCGCGTCGCCGTCCAAATCCATTGTCGCCTTTGAAATGTTGCCGCTCAGAATGACGCCCGCGTCCGCGCTGTTCGAGTGATCGCCGACCGTGTAAACGCCGCTCTCCAAAAAACCTTTCAACGCCGCGCGCATCTCGTCAACGTCCTTGAACGAGATCGTCTGTACCTCGTCGAGCGTCACAAAATCGTTGTAGGCGACGATGCCGTCTTGACGCTTCTGCATGTCGAAAAACATCTTCGCGCGAGTCATGACGCCGCCGCTCGAAAGCCAACCGAAACGGCTGATCCGCCCGAACACGTAAGATTTGCCCGTGCCTTTCGGAGCCAACTCGATCAGATTGAGCCGCTTTTCGACGAATGGCAGCAGTCGAGTGAGCATCGTTAATTTTTCTTCCTCGTGCTCATAGCCCGCCGCGTTGTAATCGATCGCGCCCAACAATATTTTCAACCACTCATCGAACGAAAAATTGTTCCGCGCGGATTTGTAAAAATCCAAGTCGATTGTGTAAGGGCAAAAGTTTTGGAACTTCAGCAGTCGAATCTTGCCGGGCATTTTCGGTCGCGCATCAACGTCGGGCGGTCGATAGCCGAGCTGAATCAACCCCCAAACTTCGCGCCCGCCGACCAGCTCATCTTTGTACAGTTGCCAAATGTTGTCGTCGATCATCGTTTCCTTTGACGTGAGCCCGAAATCCGGCAGAGAAAACGACGCCTCACCGCTCGCCACGTCGATATCGATCGAAATTTTTGCCAACAGCTTGACGTGCTCGTTGTCCATGACGATGCGGCTCTTGATCGCATTCCACTCGTCTTTCTTCGGAATAAAGCGCCGAACGAACTCCGACAGCTCGTCCGTGTCAAAGTTGCCGTCGTCGTCCTCGAACCGTCGCAACAACCAATCCCGCATGAACGACGGCAGGCTCAGCGCGGAAAAAAAATTGCCGTTCTTCAAATCCTTATAGACAACCATATCGGGGAAAAATTTTTTCAATCGCCGTTTCATCGCTCGCTCCTGTCGACATCATCAAAAAACTCAAAGGCGGCATCGGTTTTTCTCGGCGGCGGCTTGGCTCCGCCGTTCGCATCGTGCCGGGGAATTTCAACGACCGGCATAAAATTTCCTTCAAATTTGCCCTCGAGCCGACAAATGTTGTTCGCCAAAAATTTTCGATCGTCGTCGGCAAGACGCTCGAGTACATTCGCAATCCCGCGACAGACGAAAATGATCTTGCCGTTGAAGTTCCGATCCTGCAACGCGCGCAAAATATTTTCCCGCCCCGTGCGATAAATGTACTCGCCCAGCCCGAACACGAACGCGCCGTTCTCGACGGCATTCAATCTGTCGACAAGCCGATCGGCATCGAGAAGATCATCGCCAACAAAAAAATTCGAGACGTCAATCTGCTCGAAACCGTTGAAACATTTTTTGAACGCCTCCGCCATCGTCGCGTCGTCCGCAATGACGAAGTACGGGCGCAAAGTATCTCGGCTCAAATAACCGCTGATTTTTTCCGCCGCGCTCGCGACGCTCAACCGTTCCACGCTCAAGACTCCCTCAAAAGTTTTAAGCCGACCTCAAAATTTTTATCGACCAGTTTGATCAGCAGGTCTTTTGCCTCGCGATCGGACTTCCGATTGACGCGCTCGGTTACTCTGTCATGCGCCTCGCCGATATAATACTTGTGCTCGGCAAATTTTTTTACAATATCATTCACTCGAACGCTCGGATACCATTGATAAGCATCGCCGTTAAATTTTCGCTCCAACTCCCGACGCACTTCATCATTGTCGGCGAGCAACACGCGATATTCTTCGCCGATAATTTTCTCGGCAAATGCCTCTTCGATCCGTCGCTCATCATCGAGCGCCTTCAAATACGTCGGACGCGTCTCGAGATAATCAATCGAAAACAGCACGTCGCGTTCTTCCGACGACGGCGTCATGATCGTCTCGAAAACTTTTCGCGCCGTCTCATACTCCGACTGCGGCACCATCGCCAAGATCGGCGTACGATGCGCTTTCGACCATTCGCGCGGATTTTTATTGCCCGCCGTCTCGCTCCACAGCTCCAAAAGTTTATTTTTAAGTTGCGCGCCCTTCAATTTTTTCGCCTGCTCATCGACAATCCTGTGATAAGTTCCCTGCGACGCGGTGAAGGAATTGACGGGCAACGCGCTGTAGAGTTCGTGTATTTCGTCCTCATTCAAACCGTCGAGCTGATACGAATATTTATCGCGCAAAATCCTGATCACATCGGACATCGCGCCATGAATGAGCGCCGCATCGTCGACAAGCTGTCGCAAAAAATCCGCGCGGATGCTCTGCGGAATCTCGCCGCGCTCAACCAACTTTTTTAACATCGCAAGAAAATTTTTCAGTGCCGGATAATATTCCGCAATGACGTCGGCGGGAATTTTTAAATCGAAGCGGCACTTATTCTGCCAACTCTGCACACACGCGTTGAGCGATTGCCCCCCGACGCCGAATTTTAGACTCTCGACAATGATCTTGTAATCGACGATCAACTTCTGTAAATCCTCAGCGGCAGTCTCGCGATCGCGCAACCATATCCCATCGCCCGAAGTCAGACGCCTTTGACATTCCGCGATCGGATCGTCGAGCCCGATCTGCCGCGCCAAATCGAAAATCAGCCCGTCCTCGAACTGCGTCAAGAACTCGGTGAAAATCTCGCGTCCGCGTTGAGCCGTGAGATATTTTTTCAGATCGTAAAACGCCGACGGATTGTCCGACAAAAATTGCCCCGCGCGCTCCGCCAACGCCGACACGCTCAGCTCTTGTTTCGAGTTGGCGATCTCCGCGACCAGCCCCAAAAATTTTTTGTACCGATCGTCCGCCCCGTCGACGTAACACCAGAACGGATAACCCAAATTTATTAGTTTCAGCCGAAGTTTTTGCGCGCTCTGCTCGACCGACACATCCTCCGACACGCCGAAAATCTCCGTCGCAAACAACATGAACTGCCGCTGATTGGGCGACATGATCTCGAGATATTTCGGGCGATAATTTTTTCGGGGCGTCAACGCTTGACTGATGCTCTCGCCGATGCACTCCGACAGCTTCTCAACCGTCATTGCCCCGCCCAAATTCCCGTCGATGCCCGCGCTGAATCGGTACGGATCGGCGGCGTATTCTTTCATCAAAAATCCCGTCAACGCGCTGTAAATATTCAACGGCATGAATCCGCGCTCGAGCAGAAATTCAAAAATGTCGTCGAAGGACACCCGCACATTTTTTTCGATCTCACTCTCGATGAACGCGTCCAACTCGATTTTTAAGCGCGAAATGCTCAAATCCGAATAAGCCTGCCAATATTTTCCGCTCGTCTGCCACACGTCGCCTAAGATCGCTCGAATCGATTTCTCATAGGGCATGTTTGTTGTCTTTTGCGTTATGCCAAACGACGCCATCTTTTTCCATTGACCCGGCGCAAACAACGTGTCGGTGATGTCGGCGTCGTCGAATGAATACGGATAAAGCCGACGAACGTTGTCCTTCAACGCCTCGATGATCTGAACCGAGTTCTGACAGGAAATTCTCCGACGCGCCTCGTCCTCATTCGCCGTCGACGGATAATAAACAAACGAGCCCGTCTCGAACGAATTGAGCCATTCCCTTAAACAATCGGCGGCGTTGTCCCTCATCTTGTCGGCAAGCGCATTGTCTTTGCCGCGCCAATATTTTTCGTTGGCGGAGTTTTCGACCCACCGATTGAAAATCTCCCGCCCGATCAAATTCGTCGACGCGTCTATGAAAACCAACTCGTGATAGCGCCCGTTGCGAATCGCGCCGCCGACCAGATTATAAATTTTATGCTGCTCGTCCTCGTTGCGCGCAAAGCACACAATTGCCTTGATGTGGTAATCGGAATCTTGATTGGTGGTCCGATTGATCGTTAGCGTGAAATTGTCGGCGGTGACGGCAATCAACTCATAACGCGCCTTTTGCGCCGGCTTCAACGGTATCGTCTCAAGCAGCTTGGCACTCTCGACGAGCTCGGCGGTTCGCACTTTTTCTATGATCGATTTCTTCTGCCGCTCGATCTCCGCCACGTCGCCGCTCAACGACATTGCCGCAAACGTCTCAACTTTGCCCGGTCTCTTGAACAAAATCTCCTTGCGTATCAGATCGTTTGCGATCGACACGGCAAGTCCGTTATCCATCACGTCGACGCCGGCGAATGCCAGCTCCAAATTTTGTTCCGTCGGTCGGAAAATCGACACTCCGCCGCGCGCCTCTTGATCGATCGCTTGAAACAACAAAATCGTCTTCAACACCGATTGCTCGTTCGGAGTTAAATTGTCCCGACTCAACGCATACGAGTCGAGAATCGCGCGGATCGACGGCTTCAAATTCATTCGTCCGACATCGCCGCCGTGCTCGTCCGTGCCGCTCTCATAAAAAAAGTTCCACAGATAATCGATCGTTAGAAGATCGCCGTTGAGCGGGCTCTTCTTCGCGATAAAATCTTGGAACGCCTCAATGTTCGGGTCGCTGTTCTTTATGAAATTAAAAATGCTCCGCTGATTGGACGCAAAATATGACGCAAGATTTTTCAACAGAATCGCAGTCATCGGATGAATCGGCAGAATGTCTGTCAAAATTTTTTCGTCGCGTATCTTGACGAACTCCATGACGATCTCGCGCGGTTGCCTGGTTCGATCGCCGAGCGCGGAGACAAGACCGCTCCATTCGTTTTTTGCCTCGGGCTTGATCTTCAACGCATGCCCGATCAGCTCGAGCGCAATGTTGTCGGGCATCGTGACGTTCGCATGAATAAATCTGTCGCTGACGATGCGGAACGCCTGATCGCCTTCGCCCGTAAGACTTTCCGATTGATGCGTCGCGATCACCAGATAAAACGGCGCCTCGTTCGACAGCTCCGCCAGCCGCTGAAACTCGTCGAGATTGTTTCGATTGTGCCCGAAGAACTTCGAGAACTCGTCCCAAAACAAAACGATCGCCTTCAGCTCATTCGCCTTGATGACTTCGATGATCCAATCGATCAAATCTTTCATGTCGATGTTGAACGCGCGGATGCCTTCATTTTCGCCGAGCCTCAAAATTTCCTCGACGAGCTGCGACACTTCCGATTGAGGATTTTTCAAGCGCTCGATGATCTCTTCGGCGCTCCGACTCACCAACGTTGCCGACGTTCGGTATTCGGGCTTTCGGATTTTCGCGCGGAACATCTCCAAATTCGCCGCGTCCGACTCGAGCCAACTTGCGATCTTCCCGCGCAAAGTTTTCGCCCCGTCGAATTTGCAACCGTTCTTTTTGAGCGCGGCAGTCAACGTCTCGAAGACGGCGAACACCAATTTTTGGGTCGAGGTGATGTCGCCCGTCGAATACCGCGACGCCGTCACGATCCGCCCGTTGCGCTCCGCGCGGAGCCGTTCGCGCAAATCGATCTCATCGCGCAGATTATCATACTCGTCGAAGTACGCATCAAACTCTTCGTCCGAGCACGACAACAAATTCTGCATCATCCACAGGATCCGCGACTTGCCCGTGCCGTAGGAACCCTCGAGCCACAGACTTTTTTTCTTCGCGCGCGACAACATTTGCTCCGTCAACTTCAACAGCGCGACGATGTCTTTGTGCGGGAAAGTGTACTGCCATTTATTTTTCGGGTCCTTGATCGAGCTCTCGTTGATCTCGGGGTAATATCCCTCGTCTATCGCGAAGTACTCAGCATATTTATTCGGTTCAAATGACAACGCCGCCACCTCTTAACGGTCAAACAAACTCAACACATCGCGGGAAGCTTTCTCCGCCGTGAGCGAAATTTTTTCAAGGTCGTGCGTGAAGGTCGCGTTGATGTAGTCGGGATAATTCGTCGACAGCCCGTTTAAAAACTGCTGCATTTCCTCGCGATCGATGCCGAAAATCGTCGTCGGACTCACGCCGGCGGACTCCGCATCGTTCATCAGCCGCGTCAACGTGAATTGATACCAACCGTCGGTCGCCTCGGCGAATTTATACAGCGCGTAGAGGATCACTCGTCCGTCGTCGACCTTCGCCTTCGTGCGTTTCAACGTCGACAGATTGTTTCGCTCGTCGCTCGTCGTCGTCCCGAAGTTCAGCGCCGTGCCGAGCGGCGTCTCACACAACCGTTTAAACGCCTTGGCGATCGACTTTGAATCTTTAACGGAGACTTCGACCGAGCGTAATTTTTCTTCGACGGTTTCACGTGAAAATCCTTCATCGACCGACAAATTTTCTACGTACCAACGCATTTGCGGGTTGTTATAGACGAGATTGATCAAGATCAGCGCCCACGCCGTCGGCTCATTCCAACCGATTTTTTGTATGAGCGCGGTAAAATCCGTGGCGCTCTTCGTCTTCCGATCCGCCAGCTCGGCGTCAAACAAAAACCGTCTAAAAAAATCGAACTGACACTTCCCCAACATATTTTCTTTCATGAAAGCATTCGGTTGATCGAAAAAATTTTTGATCCACTCCGGCTTGGGAGCATGATCAGCAAAGGTATTCAGGCTTCGTTTCAAGGATTTATCTCCTTCCAATGACAGTTCCGTTGATTGATACAGAAGGCAGCCCCTATTTATATTGTGGCACTCCAGGCAGTGAATGCATTTTTTTTTTCGATGTGGAGCCCGTCCTTGAATGAGATTGCCCCTTGCCGACAATTCGACTCGCACACGCCGCACCCGACGCACGCCGCCGTTTTATGGAAGATCGACTTAAAAGTTTTCATCGCGGGCGTCTTGTCGTAGACGGCGCTGACTTTCGCGACGACGCTTTTATCCTCGAGCACGTTGACTTCGTAAGGAAAGTCGGGCTCTCCGATCGTCTTGATCCACTCGCGCCAATCGGTTTTCGGATCGGCGACGGTGATGTAGAGATACCCGGCGGAAATTTTTTCGCTGTAATTTGTCACGGGGCTTTTCAAATCTCTGCCGTTCTTCCGATTGACCCAGCCGCCGTTGGCAATGTATGAATCAATATTTTCGTCGACAACGTTGTCGGCAATGTACTTCGTAAATCTGTCGACTTCGGCGGGATAAGCATCGCGGCGAAAAAAAACCGACCTGCCGCTCGTCATCGGGCACATCAGACAGCCCGCGCGCCCGTTGCCTTTCTTGTAGCACTCGTTGATCGGCAGCCCGAACATAAAAATATACAGCCAAATTTCCGCCGCGCCCCATTCCAAAATCGGATTGACAGAATACTGACCGCGTTGTTTCTTGCCGACATTCTCAACATCATACTCCGAACGCCGTTTGCTTTCATCACCGCGAACGCCGACGAAATCAGCGCCGACGAAATTCGTCTTGCCTAAAATCTCTCTGATCTTCAACGTCTGAGGGGCGGCTTTGTGCACCGAGCAGCACCAACGCAAAACCGTCGACGGCGGACCGAAAAGTTTCCAACTTTCCTCGGGATCCAACGCCGACGCGGCACGATAAAAGCCGATGCCTTCAGCCTTGCATTGCTTTTCAACGGCGTCGACGACGGTGTAAGTGTCGGGAAATTCCATGCGCGTGTCGCCGAAGACCACGATGAATGACGTCTTCGGGAGCGCCTGCTTGACCAAATCCAACAGGACGACGGAGTCTTTACCGCCGCTGAACGCCACGTGAAAACAGTCGAGCCGCGTTCGATTGCGCCGCCAATAACCGTAGATGCGTTTGATGGTCGACTGCCGCAGATTTTCAAGCAGCTCAAAATTTTTCGCGGACATCGCCCGCAGATCGATCGGCAGGAGCGTCTCACCTTGAGGCAAGCCGTTGACGCCGTCGACCTCGACGAACTCAAGTTGAGGCGCCTCGTAAAGTGAGCCGCCTTTGACGACGGCAATTTTTTTGCCGCGATAAAAATAATTGCCGGACTCCGCCCAAAGGTACGGCACATCATTTTGATCGTCGTAAATCCAACGGCGATCGAAACCCAAAATGTTCATCTCAGCGGCGTATATCGGACGCGGCTCCTTGGAAAATTGCGCGTCGACGTCCGTCAACAACAGACCGCCCGTTTCTTCGTCAAAAATATACTTATACATAACGTTGTCTAATTCTTTACCGTCTCAAAAAATCCTTCGACCGCTCGATAATTTTGTCGATCACACCGCCGACGCGATTCTTACGATAGCCTTGCTCGATCAAAAAATTTTCGACGGCGGATTGCTCGAGCGGGACGTGATCCTGAACGATGATTGCGGCTTGCACGTCGATATAATCATTGAAGTGCATCGAACGGGGATAAACGGCGCCGATGTTGGCGCTGTTGGCGGCGGGCGCGGCGAAAGTGTATTGACGGCTGAACTTCCGCAAAAAACTTTCGAGCAGGAACAAATTCCACGAGAAGCCGTCGACGGGCGGGAAGCCCGTGAAGCTGTTGACGGCGCGGATCGGAATTATTTTGTCCCGAACGAACGGCGTCAGAGAGTCGTCGATGCCGTCAACGTCGAAACGGATCAGAAAATCCTCGACGAATAAATTTTTCTCCGCGCGGATCATGATCTCATGCGCATTGTCCAACGCCGCCTTACGATCAATGCCCAACTCGCCGGCGCATGCCATCAGCTTATCATAGGACAGTTCCTCGTGGTCGAAGATAAATTTTCGCAGACGCGCGGTCGGCACTCCACGCTTGGACGAGCGATCGCCTTTTTTAAACAGTCGCTTACCGCGCCGCGTAAAATTGTCGGCTAAAAACTGCTCACAAATCAGCGCGCGCAAACGTTTGTCGTCGAGCGCGGGATTGAGCGCGGCGTTCGACTCAAACTCGTACTCGTCGAACTCGGCAAAACCGTCGGTGTCGATGCGCAACGATATCTGCCGCTTGACTGCATCAATCTCGTCCGCATCGAAGGCGATCCGATCGACGGGCAAATATTTATCGTTGTTCGTCGGAAAATATTTTTGAGCGTCGGACAATTCCTCGGCAATTTTTTTCGACGGGATATAGGGCAATCGATTTTGAACGTCGTCGATCGACAGCGACTTATCGGTCGAACCAAAAATCCGCTTGATCACATCGGCGGGGCTCGTCGCTCCGTCCGTCGCGCAAAACTCATCGAAACAATAAATGCTTGCGTCGACGTCGTTATGAGTATTATCGTTGACGGCGGGCATGTCGGCGGTGATACGATCCCCGCGCGGCTTGTCGGCAATCGGAGTATCAAAATCGCCTTCGATGGTGCCTTTATTGAGACGCTCCTGCCCTATCGTTTCGAGACTCGGGCGATTGGTCACCAATTCCGCTAACAGTGCATAGCGCGCGTTGACGGCAGGCGTGTAATTCTTAGTCGAAGGCGAATAACACGTGAACGCCGCCAATTCAATAGCGTCAAGCAACTCCGAGTCGCTCATTTTAGACGCCGCCTTTTCAAGATCAATCGTCCCGTCGGCGCCTTCAAACTGGCACTCCCCCTGCAACTGTTCAAGCCTGCGCGCGTTCCGCATCAAAATTTTTTTCAAGACCTCGGGCGAAAAAATATGCATCTGCTTGAAAAAATCCGCATGCCGTTCGAAGATGGCGACGTAGTAAGCGACGGAGTGATTTTCCAAAATGCCGTTGACGAGGCGCACAATGTTATCGGCGTCGGCGTCGGAGATGAAATAAAAACGTCCGCCGCACTCGACGCCGTTCGATTGAATGATGTCGGCGATGTAATTCCTCAAGACGTTTTCGTGCTCGGGGCTTGACAAAATCCGCATGACTTTGCCGATGTCAATGAAGTCGTTGCGAATGCCGTTGGGAAAATTATTTTTGATGATCTCGATGATGGTCTCTGTAATGTCCTGCATTTTAGACAGCCTCCGCGCGGAGCAAAAAAAATCGGACGCCCGCTCGAGGGACGCCCTTTTAAATTTATATCAACGTTTCGAGAACTGCGAAGCCTTACGCGCTTTCTTGAGACCGTACTTGCGACGCTCCTTTTCGCGCGGATCGCGAGTCACGAAGCCCGCCTTCTTGAGCGCCGGACGCAAGCCGTCGTCGAGCTGCATCAGCGCACGCGTGATCCCATGACGGATCGCTCCCGCCTGCCCCGTCGTGCCGCCGCCTTTTACTCCAACGATCACATCATACTTGTCGTTCATCTCCGTCAAGACCAGCGGCTGACGAATGATCAGCTCGAGCGTCTTCAATCCGAAGTATTCTTCCATCGGACGCCCATTCACCGTTACTTTACCGTCGCCCGGCACCAACCGAACGCGCGCGACTGAAGTTTTGCGCCGACCCGTGCCGTAATATTGTACCTGTGCCATTTATTGTTCACCTCATTATCGAATGTTGAGCTCGACCGTCTCGGGCTTCTGCGCCGCGTGCGGATGCTTACCGTCCTTGTACACGTACAGCTTACGGAACAAATCCGCGCCGAGTTTATTCTTCGGCAGCATTCCCTTGATCGCATGCTCGATCACGCGCTCGGGGAATTTTCTCATCCAATCGCCCGCCGTCTCGAATTTTGCGCCGCCGGGATATCCGGTGTGATGGAAATAAATTTTCTTCTTGAGTTTCTTGCCGGTGAACACCGCTTTCGACGCGTTGATCACTATCACATAATCGCCGGTGTCGACGTGCGGAGTGAATATCGGTTTATTTTTGCCGCGAAGTATTTTTGCCGCCTCTGCCGCCAAACGTCCGACGGTTTTTCCCTCGGCGTCGAGCAGATACCATTTCTTTTCAACGTCTTTTGCTTTTGCCATGAAGGTCGTCTTCATCGGATTGCTCATTAAAAATCCCCCCAAGGGTCTGATAAATTTCTCTGATGATGAATGTCGCGACCGCCCGGGGCTTGTGGAACGCTCACTTATTCATACAAAAAAGATTTTAGCCAAATTGCCGATCGAAGTCAAGAAAATTTTTGCCGCATCGAAGGCGACGTTCCTCAACGAGAGCGGCGGAGAATTTATTTATTGGGCACTTTCAACGTATCGGGCTTGACGGCGAGCACATCAAAATATTTTTCGTCCCGCTTGATCGGCAGCAATTTGATCATCGTCCCGCTCGTTACCTTGTCCCACGTCGAGTCCGGCAGGAAAAATTCCAATCGACCGTCCGGCAAGCCATCATCATAGCCCTTGATCGTGTGCAACGTGATCGTCGACGGAGTCCCCGGCTCGATGTTGAGCCCGCCACCGCGATTGTACGCAAGGTACAGCGTCGGCGTGTAATCCGCCGTCGACTCGATTATCAGCTTGCAATTCTTTGCGCGCGGCGTTTTCTTCAACAGCCCGCTCGTCCCCCACTCCAGCCAATAATTGATCACCGACTTCGGTCGATTGTTGATCATAAATCGCGACGGATTTGAGTACACCGTCGTCCCGTCGTTCATTCGGAACTCCCCGATCACCGTGATGTATATCTCCGCCGTCGGCACCGAAGGCACCAATATAAATTTATCCTGCCGATATTTCTCACTCGTGATCGAGCGCATGTGATTTTGTTTCGCGTCGCTTATCGACGAGTACAATCCGCGCGGAGATGATTTCGTGTTGAAGGAATAATGAATGCGCGTGATGCTCGACGGCAACGGGCGGAGGAAAATTTTTAATCTGCCGTCGATGATCTGAGACTTGTCGCGATCGATCTCGCACGGCTCCACCGACGCCGCCGCCTCTATCGAATTGATCAGCGCCTTCGTCTGATTGGCGCAAACCACCGCGATGCGGCTGATGTCCGACGGCATGGAAAAATCGCAAGTGTTATCGCGACTGCCGGCGCTCGACAACAACTCCGCATTATCGAACGCCGCCTTGAGTTTCTTGCCGTCGAGAATTTTTCCGATCGGAAGGTCTTTCGAGTCGCCAAGGTCGTTCGCATCGTAAAACATCACGTCAAAATCGCTGTCGGCTTGCCACGTAAAAGTAATATGCGAACCGTTGAGCGAGTGCGCGAGATTTTTCAACGGCGTCGGCGGCAGCTCCGGCTTGAGCGACACAGTCAACGCGTCGCTGTAAACATAATCGTGCGCGGCGTTGACGTAAACGCAATCGAACCGATAATGATACTGCTTGCGATTTTTGACGGCGCGGTCGACGAATGGCGCCTGAACGCAATCGGCGATGATGACGGAGTTGCCGTCGTTGTCGGTGCGGGTGATGCGAACTCCCAGGCACGCGTCGGCGGGCGACGCCCAATTGAAATTGCAAACGCCCTCGTCGGTGGTCGCCGAAAAACAATTCTGATCGAGCGGCGCGTAGTAAACGACCTTGCACGAAGTCGGAGCGCTGACGGCGCCCGCGCGGATCGCGAAGACGCTGTAGCCGTAAAGCACGCCCGCCTTGAGATTTTTGTCCTCGAACTCGAGCTTGGTGGTCTTGTCGACGAGCACCTTGCCGTCTTTGTTGTTGACGGGAGCGCCGCCGGTTTTTCTCAACAGTTGAAATTCGACGCCGAGATCGTTGTCGGGCTGCCAATAAATTTGACAGTTGAGAGTGATCGGATGCGCGGAAAATTTTCCGTTGATGGAAATTTTGTCGGCGATCGAGCCGCCCGATTGTTTTGTCGATTGGACGGTGATGAAGTCGGCGGAGATCGCGATCGGCTGCTTCGGACGAATCAATCTCAAGCGCTCGATTGCGGGACGGAAATTTTTCAACGCGGGCACGGATAAAATTTCCATGCAATCCTTGACGGCTTTATCGGGCGCGGTGCTGTACGACGGCAGTTTTGCCTTCGCCCAAACGATTTGCTCATTCTTGCGCTTCATCTGCATCACTTCATTGAAGTGCGTCTCGAGTTTTTTGAGCGTGGGATCGCCGGGCTTGAGCGCCTTGGCGTCGAGCAATTTTTGAGTGAGCGTATCCATCAAATTATTGACGGCGTGCTCGAATTTTTCATCGAAATTGATGCGCCCCTCGGCGACGCTCTGATACGCGTTTTTGACGGCGGTGATGTATTCATTCATCTCGGCGATGCGTTGAGGCAATTGATGAAGTTCGGCGATCGGCGCCCCGCATGCCGGACAACGCTCGGCACTCGCCGGCAATTTCCGCTTACACGTCGGGCAGGCAATAAAAAACGACTGACCGCATGTCGGACAGACGGAGTTCTCGGCGGCTTCGCGCGTGCGGAACTGAGCGTATGTCGAGCAGTTGCCGCAAAACACGCTGAACATCGTCTCATTGGGATTGGTCGCCGATTCGTAGGGATCATTCAACAGACCCGCCGCCTTATTGTAGAGCGCCGACGACAGCTCGTAATTCAAGAAATTCGGCAGGACGTTTTGAATACGGCTGATGCAGTTGTCGGCGAAGTACGGATCGCGCTTGAAAATTTCGGGCGCCGCCTTCAAATCACTGAACAACTTCGACAGCTTACCGAGCTTGATCGAATGATCGTAGCGATATCGATTTTCGTCGGAATTAAACACCTGCATCTGCGCGAGATTCAACAGCGCCTTGATCGAGTGCCAAACGGGGACGGGCGACGCGACGCGTTGAGCCTCGTGCTTGAAAATTTCGGAGAGCTCCTTCGCCGACAGCCGACGGTAAAAATCGACGGCTGGCTCGGTTTTGTCGATGCGGAAGGCAAGATCGTAAAGGTCGTGCACGGACGCCGCCCACGGATAATTGCGCGGGTCGGGGACGGTGTTGAAGTCGGCAAGATTTTTGGCAATCTCATTCAACACGTCGTCGGACATAAAAAATTTGTTGAGCGCGGCGGTGATCGTGCTCTTCGACTTTGCGCGCTTGACTTCAAAGCCCTGCTCTTTGTAAGTCGCCTCGATCGTCAAGAGACTGAGCCGAAGTTTTTCTCTGACGCGTTTCATCTGCGCTTGCGTGACGACGAGAGTGCCGGCGGTGTCGCCGCGGAGCAATCCGATATAAACGCGGAGCTGCTCGACGCGCTGACGCTTGAGGTCTTCAGCCTCGAGCGAACGGAGCTTGGGATTGTCGATGATGTTTGCGATCGAGTCGCTCATCGAAAGTTCCTCACGAATTTTTTCGAGCCGCGCGTTGTCGACGGTGGTATTTTTTTCGTCGGTGAGACGTTTCTTCCAACGGTCGAAGGCGTCTTTAATCTTACGAATATTGTCGGGCGGATCAAATTCGACGCCGAGCATCTCGAAACAATTTCGTCTTGCCAAGTCACAAACCCCCGAGAATTTTTTGATAGATGATGCGATCGAAATCTTTAAAGACATTAAAAACGACTTCGATCGAATTGTCAACAAAAAAATTTTTGACGGTCGCGACGGCGATTTGGGCGGCGCGCTCGTTGGGAAAATGAAATTCGCCGGTCGAGATGCAGCAGAAGGCGATCGATCGGAGATTATTTTCGACGGCAATCTTTAAGCAGGATTGATAGCAATCGGCGAGAAGTTTTTCGTGCTCGACGGTCAAGCGGCTGTCGACGATCGGTCCGACGGTGTGAATGACGAATTTCGACGGCAGATTGAAGGCGGGCGTGATTTTGGCGTGACCGATCGGCTCGTCGTGATTTTGTTTCGACATGAGATCGAAGCAGGCTTGACGGAGCTGAAGACCGGCGGCGGAGTGAATTGCGTTGTCGATGCAGCCGTGACACGGCACGAAGCAGCCGAGGAGTTTATTATTGGCGGCGTTGACGATCGCATCGACCTGCAATCGAGTGATATCGCCCTGCCACAAACGGATATTTTTTTCGACGGGCGGGATTTGTTCGATATCGACGACGCCCTTTTCGATCACTTCCGCGCGGAGCAATTGATCTTGGACGGTGAGGAAAGCCGATCGGAGCGGGAGCGGCGGACGGACATTCATCAGCGCGCGCAATAATTTTCGACGGTCGCTCACTTTTTCCGCCGCCTTTTTTAACTCGGGCATCTCGTCCAATAAAATATCGATCAAAAAATTTATCTGTTGTTCGCGATTCATGATTGAGTCTCCAAAATTTTGGCGATGTCGCCGTTGATGAGGATCGAACGGTCGAGAATTTGTTTGGGGGCGTCGGCTTCGCCAGCGTTGAGGCAAATGTACGTCGTATTCGGATTTTCATGCGTCATCATCCAGAACGGAAATTTTATAATGCCCGGGGTATTGCCGCCGACGCCCAACTCGAGCAGAACGCACTCGTCGTTTTTATGTCGGCTCAAAAATTTATTGTATCGATAGGACGCCTGGCGCCAGCCGCTGTCCTCGACAAAGCGATCGTCGGAGCGAAGGTTGAGCGTCATGGGCTCGCCGCACTTCGGACAACGCGGGATCAATTCCGTCGGCACGCGCATATTTTTTTGTTGAGCGATCATCTCTCGAACGACGGATTCATTGTCGTAAGTTTTTTGATGGCACGGCACGGAGCATTGAAACAAGCCGTAATCGCCTTGGGTGTAAAACAGGCGGGATTTATCGAAGCCGTTCAATTGGAATAAGTGATCGACGTTGGTGGTGATGACGAAATAATTTTTGTCGCGCACGAGCTCGAGCAGTTTTTGATGGACGGAGCTCGGCGGCAAATCGTAGCGGTTATAAAAAATGTTGCGGCTCCAATATGCCCAAAATGTTTCGAGGTCGGGATAAGGATAGAAGCCGCCGGAATACATGTCGTGGAAGCCGTACTCGGATTCAAAGTCGGAGAAATATTTTTGGAAGCGGGCGCCGGAGTAAGTATAGCCCGCCGCCGTCGACAGACCGGCACCCGCGCCGATTAGGATCGTCTTTGCGGCTCGGATCGTCTCAAAAAATTTATCGCTCAAATGATCAAACCTCCAATTGGAGATAAAAGAATAACGGCGCCTCCTGCAGGGCAGTCGGTGCCGCCGAAAAGATTGATGAAAAAATCATTTTATGATGTAAGATGGCTTTGTATGCGCGAAAGTAAATTTATGCAATCGATACTCGGGATAGTCGGACAAAAATTCTTCAACCGCCTTTGTTTCTCCCTCGACCGTGCCGTAATCATCAAACACGATCACTCCGCCGCGCACCACCCTTTCAAACAATTTATTCAATCCTGCCTTCGACGGTTCATAAACGTCGGTGTCGATGTGAAGCAAGGCGATCCTCAAATGCGGATTACGCTCAACATACTTATCAAGAGTCTCGAGGATGTCTCCCTTGATCAATTCAAAATTTCCGATGCCTTTGCTACGCAAACACTCCGAGATGTCTTCGTCAGACAAAAACTCGTCGCCGAACTGTCTGTTCCATTTGTGTATAAAACCGGCATCGCTGATCGGCCCCCCCCC
>CALGGP010000044.1 GCA_937915885.1 uncultured Selenomonadales bacterium
CCACCCACCCGTCAAAGCACAGCTTTGCGAACAGAGGGGCGCCGACTGCGCGGGTGGGGATCGCTTCCACAATTTGGGCGCCGGCTCCGTGGGCGGGAGCGCTGGCGGCGCCCACATAAAAACCATCGGGATCAAAATTTATGCGTTGATGTTGACGAGCTCCCCGAACAATTTTTTGTTCTGCCTCAACAGCTCCTCATTGCCGAACACGCACAAATTATTCGCCCGCATGCACGCGTCAACCAGCGGCGCCAAATTTCGGATCGTCTCCTGCCGCGTCGCAAGTACCTCATCGCGCGCCTTCTGCCGATCGTCGAACGTGATGCTCCGAAGATAGCACTCCATTG
Source organism: uncultured Selenomonadales bacterium (assembly GCA_937915885.1). Classification (GTDB taxonomy): domain Bacteria; phylum Bacillota; class Negativicutes; order Selenomonadales; family Selenomonadaceae; genus Quinella. The sequence continues at coordinate 348 of CALGGP010000044.1, forward strand.
CCGCATTGCCGCGCATCGACGGTGTCAACGGATGATCCATCTTGCTGATCGTCCCGATGATGTATTTGTCCATCTCACGATCCGACACCTTGAATTGCTCCAAAAATTTTGCCGTCCCGTCGAACACCACGAACGTCCGCGCCAGATTCGGATCGCGATACGAGCAAAAATGCATGCCTCCGCTCCGCGTGAAGCTCACGAACGCCCCGTAGGCGCCGCCCTGCACTCTGACCAGCATCCACAAATACTCGTAGCGCATGATCGTCTCGAGCACGTGCAGCGCGCCGGTGAACTCGTAGCCGAGATTGATGAAATTCGCGCCCTTGCCGACGTACTGCACTCGACTTTGCGACATAAAACCTTCGTTCTTCGCCTTCAACGGGAAATGATAATGCTCAACTTTAAATTCCTCCGTCGGCAACGCCTTCAGGAATTTCGACAGATGCGGCACGAATTGTTTATAAATCTCATCGTTCGCCGTCACGCCGACAATCAGCCCGTTCTTATTGACCAGCCGCGTCATCACATCATACAAATCGTCGACCAGATCATCATAGCGCTCGTCGAAGTCCGATAAAATTTCCTTCAAAAATTGATTGTACGGCAGAATCCCTTGATCGGTATAGGCGCCCGCCTTCGACAGATACGACGCCAATCGGAGCGTGACGACGTGCTGACCGGCGCGTTGCAGCCCGAGCTCGATCTCGTTCTGCGTCTCCTCGATGAGCTCTCGAATGCGTTTTTTGTTGACGAAGATCGAGCCGGTAAAAATTTCGACGAGCAGATCGGACAACTCCGGCAGTTTCGACGCCAGCGCCTTGACGGTGACTCGGAACTTGGGCATGAACGAGTCGGGCTGACCGTTTTTGACGTACGCCGACAGCCCCATCCCGAGCCCGCCGAGGTGCGTATCGGTGAGTGTCGCTAATTCTTCGTAGGAGTGATCCTTCGTGTCGACTTCGCCGAGCAGCGTCGACAGCAACAGCGCGTGGAATAATTTATCCTGCGGCACGCGCGACGCGTCGAAATACAGATTGAGATAAATTATGCCGTTGGTTTCGATGCAACTGTCGAGAATGCGGGTACCGTCGAGGTCGCGGAACTTGAGCGGAAGTCGTTCGGCTTCCTTTCTGATGTCGTCGAGCTTGAGGATCGGGATCGTCTCGAGCGCCTCGGGGGTTTCGGGCGCGGCTTGACGGGCTTTCAATTTTTGAGTGTTGTCGATGATCGATTGAAGGTCGTCGGGCGTGAGCGACGCTTTAATTTTTTCGAGTGCCTCCGCCTGCCGCGCCTCGCGCTCCTTTGCGACGGTCTTACTCGGCTTGAGCGTGAGCATGACGCAATGCGGATTATTGATAAAGCACTCTTCGATGAGCCGCTCATAATAACCGTTGTCGAGCCCCGCCTTGAGCTCGTCGAGAAGGGCTTCGTATTTAAGTTGCGCGGTCGGATCGCCGTCGTAGAGCCAACTCTTGAGAATGCGCAATCCGTAAACCAATCCGCGCGGAGTGGTGCCGAAGTCGGCTTCGCGGGTGGAGAACTCGTAAGTATTGATGGCGGCCTGAAGGAGTGAGCGATCAATGCCGTCGGCGGCTAATTTTTTGAGCGTCGACATGGTGATATCATAAAATTCGTCGGCGCGGGCGGCTTCGGAGCCGTTAATCTGAATGCCGAAGGTCGGCTGGAAATAATCCTCGTCGAAAGAAGAATCGACGTCCTTGCCGATGTGGGCATCGACGAGCGCCTTGCGCAACGGGGCGGCGGAGGAAATCAAGAGCGCGTGCTCGAGAATATTGAGTGCGCAAACTTTTGTGAGCTCGAGATTATCGCCGACGAGGAAATTCAACGTGAGGAAAGTTTTTTCGGACGGATCCTCTTCGTCGCCGATCGGATAAAAATCTTCCGCGCGGCGCATTTGATCGAAGGGCTTTTGACGGTCGATGGACGAATCGATGTCAAGGCGATCGTACTTCGACAGATATTCGCGGTCGAGATAATCAAGTTGCTCGTCGATGTCGACGTCGCCGTAGAGGTAGATGTAGGAATTTGACGGGTGGTAATAGCGTTTGTGGAAGTCGATGAATTTTTCGAGCGTGAGGGCGGGAATTGCCTCGGGGTCGCCGCCCGACTCGAAACGGTAGCAATTATCGGGGTAAACGGCTTTGCTGATTTTCGACGCGAGGATCGACTCGGCGCTCGAGAGTGCGCCCTTCATTTCGTTGTAGACGACGCCGCTGTAAGTCAACGGGTCGGACGGATTATCGATCTCGTAATGCCAACCTTCCTGCATGAGGATTTCGGGGACGGAATAAATATTTGGATTGAAGACGGCATCGAGATAAACGTCCTCGAGGTTGCGAAAATCCTTGGCGTTGCGGGATGCGACGGGGTAAACGGTCTTATCGGGATAAGTCATGGCGTTAAGAAAAGTGTTGAGTGAGCCTTTGACGAGCTCGACAAACGGCTCTTTGAGAGGATATTTTTTGGAGCCGCAGAGGACGGAGTGTTCGATGATATGAGCGACGCCGGAGTCGTCCGTCGGGGGAGTGCGGAAGCCGATATAAAAAACTTTATTATCGTCGTCGGCGTTGAGGAAGAAGAGGCGTGCGCCGGTTTTGACGTGGCTGAAGGTTAGAGCTTCGGCGTGAAGTTCATCGATGTAGGAACGGCTGACGAGAGTAAAGCCGTGGAGTATGTCATTGACTTTGAGATTGATCTGCATAAAAAATCTCCCTTCGATAGTTTGACTGATTATAGCATAAGCGGTTGGCGCCGTCGAAGAAAAATTTTCCGTCCGACGGTTTTTGTGGGCGCCGCCGATGCTCCCGCCCGTCGATGACGGCGCCCAACCGAGGATGGCATGCCCACCCCGCATCGTCGGCGCCCGATCTTTTATCGGTAAAAGGCTCCGAAGTCGACGATCCCACCGTCGAGCGCGGCACTCACTTCATAAAAGCGCGGCATCCGCAGGACGCAA
>CALGGP010000045.1 GCA_937915885.1 uncultured Selenomonadales bacterium
CGGGCAGCACCCAATTGATTTTCCCGTTGACGGTTTTCTTATCGCGGAACGTCGCCTCGAAAACTTTATCGACGTCAACGCCGTCGGCGCGGCTCATCATTCCGAACCGATCGATCAGCCGTTGAATGCGATCGACGACGGTTTGATCGATCAACTCGAGTGCTTGAGCGATGTAAGCGGCGCCGATCATTCCGATTGCGACGGCTTCACCGTGGCGATATTTTTTGTAATGAGTTTCCTCCTCGACGGCGTGCGCGATCGTATGACCGAAGTTGAGAATGCGTCGGAGCCCGCCTTCCTTCTCGTCTTTGCTGACGACGTCGGCTTTAATTTCGCACGAGCGCCCGATGATATATTCGAGTGTGGGATTATCGAGGGCGAGAATTTTTTCGACGTGATTTTCGAGATAACAAAAAAAATCGGCGTCCGCTATCACGCCGTACTTGACGATTTCCCCGAGCCCCGAGGCAATCTCGCGCGGCGGCAGTGTTTTCAAATAATCGAGATCGATGAACACCGCTTTCGGTTGGTAGAAGGCGCCGATTAGATTTTTGCCGAGGGCGTGATTGACGGCGACCTTACCTCCGACGCTCGAATCGACTTGCGCGAGCAGAGTGGTGGGGATTTGAATGAAGGGGACGCCGCGCAGGAAAGTAGCGGCGACGAATCCGGCGAGATCGCCGACGACGCCTCCGCCGAGGGCGATGATCGGTGACTTTCGATCGAGGCGATTTTTAATGGCAGTCTCGAAAATTTTATCCGCCGTCGGAAGGCTCTTTGAAGTTTCGCCGGCATCGACGGTGACGGTAATCGGCTCGAGCCCCGCCGCGCGGATCAGATTTTCGATCTTTGCGCCGTGGGCAGCGCCGACGTTTTCATCGGTGACGATCAAAGTTCTGACTGAAAAATTTTGGTTGGCGACGAAATTTTTAATGCGATCGTCGAGATCGTTGTCGATAAAAATTTTATACGAATTTGCGCCGAGATCGACGTTAATGATTTTCATGATTCTCTGCTCCTGACGATTTTGATGATGTCGTCGACGAGTTTCATGGGCGACCAATCGGTGGTATCGATTTTATAATCGGCTTGGTCGTAGAATTGACGGCGCTCGTCGAGAATTTTTTCGATGGCGGCTCTGCGATCGCCGCGCGCCTGATGTTGGCTGTCGAGGACGGGGCGTTCGCCCTTGATGGCGGTACGAGTGAGCAGCTCATCGACGGAGCAGGTGAGACAAACGAGAAGCCCGTTATTTTTGAGCAACTCGACGTTACGCGGGTCTTTGACGGTGCCTCCGCCGGTGGCGATGACTATGCCGCGCCGTTTAGAGACTTCCTCGACCGCCTGATGTTCGAGCTGACGGAAATAATCTTCGCCGTGCGATCGAAAGATATCGGGAATGGACATACCGGAGTCGGCTTCGATTTTCTGATCGAGGTCGACGAAGGCGCAACCGAGTTTAAAGGCGAGCATTCTGCCGAGGCTGGTTTTACCGGTGCCCATAAAACCGATGAGTACGAGATTAAATTTCAAGGTGAGCACTCCTTTCCTGACCGCAAAGTTTATAACATAAAACGTGACATAAATCAAGGGCGGGCGGGAATTAAAAAGGGCTTGCCAAGGGTTGACGGCTGTGATAAAATGCCAGCGTCTATAGACAAATCGAGTACCGGCTCGACAGTCGGGAGTTCATGCCTGCGGAGGATTCGTCCGTTGACGCGGGAAGTCGCTTAGGACATGTCGATCTTACCGATCATAGTGCACGAAAGAAAAAAGCCCCCGACTGAGGATGGAGACCTCGGTCGAGGGCTTCGTGCTTATTGCACGGCGCCTCGTCTCAGTTAAAAAGTTTAACTATGACGACGGAGATTTTATAAGCGAACTCAGCGACGACATGCGCCGCTTCGACCGCTGCTTCTAAAATCTTACCGATCACAGCTCTCACCTCCTTTCATACCGGGAGGCGATTTTTATTTTAGCACTCTGCAGATCGAGCGTCAATAAATGCTTGCCAAGGTTTGACGGCTGTGATAAAATGACAAAGTCTATAGACAAATCGAGTACCGGCTCGACAGTCGGGAGTTCATGCCTGCGGAGG
>CALGGP010000046.1 GCA_937915885.1 uncultured Selenomonadales bacterium
GCGGGTGGGTGGGGTAAATAAATCCGTCGCTCCGTCACCCGCGTCGTCGGCGCACGCACGCTTTTTAATTTCTAATTCCTAATTCCGCATTCCTAATTGCTTTCTGACGGCGCCGATCATGTAAAGCGAGCCCGCCGCAATCAGAATGGTATCATTGCCGCCGTTACCTTCGATTGTGTCATTGCCGCCTTTACCCTCGATCCACGCGTTGAAGGCGTCGTTGAGATTTTCAATCGGCTCCGCGCGGATCGAGTTGCATTTCAACCGTCGACACACCACGCTCGGATCGGCGGCGCGCTCCGAGTTCGGTCTAGTGACAATCACTTCGTCCGACGGTCGAAACAACACATCGATCATCGTGTCGAAGTCTTTGTCGCCGAGCACGCCGAATAAGAATTTTCGCGGTCGGTCGGGGAATTGAGCGTCGAGCGATTGACGGAGTGCGCGTGCGCCGTCGGGATTATGCGCGCCGTCGATGATGATTGTCCGTCCGTCGATTGAAAAAATCTCGAAACGCCCCGCCCATTGTACATGCTCGAGCGCGTCGGCAATGATCGTCGGAGTGATCGACGGCTCGTTGAGAAGTTCGGCGGCTTTGATCGCGACGGCGGCATTTTCCCGTTGATATTCGCCCTTGAGGTTCAGTCGGACGGGCGGGATAAAATTATTTTCGTCGACGACATACAGCGGAGCCGATAATTTTTTTGCCGCCTCTTCGATGATCCTCAGCGGCTCGCCGCGTGCCGCCGTCACCACCGGAATATTTTTTTTGATGATCCCCGCCTTGTGCCGCGCAATCCCCTCGAGCGTGCCGCCGCATCGATCCGCGTGATCCCAACCGACATTCGTGATCACCGATACCGCCGGAGTGATCACATTCGTCGAGTCGAGCAAACCCCCAAGCCCAACTTCGATCACCGCGTATTTTACTCCATTTCGACTACAATAATCAAGAGCCATTGCGGTAAGCGCTTCAAATTGTGTCGGACTTTCGCCGCCGTCCGCGACAATTTCATCGATAATTTTTTTGACGCGCCCGATCTCATCGTCGAAGTCGCTTGGCTTGATCATCACGTCGTCAATTTTGATCCGTTCGCGATAATCGATCAGATGAGGCGAAGTGAAGAGCCCGACCTTGAGCCCCGCGGTCGACAAAATTTTTGAGAGCATCGCGCACACCGAGCCCTTACCGTTGGTGCCGGCGACGTGGATCGTCTTGTACTTCGATTGGGGGGTGCCGAGCGCGGCGAGCAGACGCGTGATCCGCTCGAGCCCGGGCTTGATGCCGAAGGCGTTCAGGCTTTCGAGAAAATCAATTGCTTTTATATGATTCATCCTCTGTCAAAAATTTTTGAGCCCGCCCCAAATTTATATGGGCGCCGCCGACGGCGCTTTATTTGAAAAAATTTTTTGAAGGGTGGGCGGGT
>CALGGP010000047.1 GCA_937915885.1 uncultured Selenomonadales bacterium
GTGGGCGGGCGGGGAAAAAATTTTTTTCCGTCACCCCGAAGGTTCTAAAGGGCGGACGAGAAATTATTTCTTCGCTTTGATCAGATCGGCGCCGAACCACTGATTGGAAATTTTTTGCGCCGCGCCGTCCTTGACCATGTCATCGAACGCCTTCTGTACTTCGTCGCGCAACGCCGTATCGTCTTTGCGGAACGCAATCCCGAATTGGCTCGTCGGACCCACCGTCACGTCAAGCGCATCGATCTTTTCGGGGTGCTTGCTCATATAATAGCGCCCGACAATCTCATCGCACACGATCGCGTCAAGCCGTCCGTTCTCCAAATCCATGAACGCGCTGATATAATCGCCGTAGGTTTTCAATTCCTTCAACCGACCCGTCAGCTCGGGATTCGCCGCAAAATAATCCTCCGCCGTCGACGCCGCTTGAGTCCCGACCGTCAGATCAGCCAGGCTCGCCTCTTCGGTGATCATGCTCGGCTCTTCGCTGTGACGAATGAACACGATCTGCCGATTGTCCATGTACGGATCGGAGAAAAGCATGTTCTCTTGACGCTCGGGAGTGATGTCGAGCCCGTTCCAAAGAATGTCGACGCGCCCGCTCTTGAGCTCCGCCTCTTTCGACGCCCAATCGATCCCTTTGAACTCGACCGGACGCCCGAGACGCGACGCCGCCTCTTTCGCCAGATCGACGTCGAAGCCGACGATTTCATTGTTCTCGTCTTTGAAGCCCATCGGCGGATATTCGTCGTCGAGCCCGACCACAATTTTTTTCGCCCCGTCGTCTTTCGGAGCCTCCGACGCCGGTTGATCGCCGCCGCCGCCGCAGCCCGTGAACACCGTGCACGCCGCGAGCATTGCCGCCATCAACATTTTCTTCAACTTCATCAAAAATCTCTCCTCACAAAAAAATCCTTGAAAAAAAAACGACGCGCTGATTATAATTGATCGCAATCACGTTTGCAAGGTTAATCTTGACAATCGAAAACCGATTAGTGTACAATGCTACAGTATTTTTTTAGGGCAAATCGAGGGAGGTGTCAGTGCATGGCAGCACCGAAAAGAAAACTGTCGAAATCACGCCGCGATCGTCGTCGCGCCAATTGGAAACTTGAGGCTCCGAAGTACGTCAAATGCCCCAGATGCCGCGAGCCGAAACTTCCGCATCACGTGTGCCTCGAGTGCGGTTATTATAATGGACGTGAAGTTATCGAGACTGCATAATATCAATCGAAAATTTTTTTGGGCAGGCAACGGTTTTGACCTGCTCATTTTTTGTGTAAGGAGCGAAATCAATTGAAGATTGCAGTCGACGCAATGGGAGGCGATCACGCGCCGGAGGAGATCGTCAAGGGCGCGCTCGAGGCGGCGCAAAAATTTCCGTGCGAAATAGTTTTGGTCGGCGATCAGGATCGGATCAAAGAATTTCTCGATCAACCGTCGGAAAAAATTTCGATCAAACACGCGCCCGATGTGATCGAGATGGGCGAGCACCCGTCGGAAGCGGTCCGAACCAAAAAAAATTCTTCGATCGTGGTGGCGACGGAGCTCGTCAAGAGCGGCGAGTGCGACGCGGTGTTGTCGGCGGGAAATACGGGGGCGGCGGCGGCGGCGGCTCAACTGATCCTCCGTCGGATTCAAGGGATCGGTCGACCGGCGATCGCCACTCCGATCCCGACTCCGCGCGGAGTGACGTTGATGCTCGACAGCGGCGCAAACGTCGACAGCAAGCCCGAACATCTTGTGCAGAGCGGAATGATGGCGTCGGTTTACGTCGAGCACGTCTTCGGAAAAAATAATCCGACGGTCGGGCTGCTCAACATCGGCGAGGAAGATTCCAAGGGCAATGAGCAAGTCAAGGCGGCGTACGAATTGCTCAAGGGCATGACGACGATCAATTTCATCGGCAACGTCGAGGGGCGTGACATTCCGACGGGCAAGGTCGATGTGGTGATCTGCGACGGCTTTGTCGGCAACATCGTCTTGAAATTTGCCGAGGGGCTTGCGAACATGATCATGGGCTTGATCAAAGAGGCGATCGTCGACGGCGGGATGACGGCGAAGGTCGGCGCATTTTTATTGACTCCGACGTTGAAACAACTCGGCAAGCGTCTCGACGCGACGGAATATGGAGGCGCGCCGCTTTTGGGCGTCAACGGTTGCTGTCTGATAAGTCATGGCTCGTCGAACGCGAAGGCGATCTGCAGTGCAATCGGCGCCTCGTGCGACTTCGTCAACAGCAATGTGCTCGGACACATCAAAGCCGCGCTCGAACAAAACAACTCGAAAAAACATTTGGCTGTGTTCGGTTCGTTTACAACAAATGTTTAGAAGAGCAGACGCGACGTTATAAAGTCGGAGAAAAATTCGCGTTCCGCATCGACATGAACAATTATTGTACGCGAGAGCTGAAAGAAAAGTATCCGTTTCTTCGTGACGCGGATAAATTTGCGCTGACGAATGCAATCTGCCATTTGGACAAGGCGTATAAAAGAATGTTTCGCCACGAAGGACGGCACCCCAAATTCAAATCGAAAAGAAGAAGCCGCAAATCGTATACGACGAATTTATCTAACGGCAACATCAAAGTATTCGAGGCAAAAATTCAACTGCCGAAACTCGGACGAATAAAAGCAGTGATACATCGTATCGCTCCGGAAGAATATGTTTTAAAATCAGCGACGGTGTTAATGGAGCGCGACGGCTCATTTTACGTTTCCGTTCTCTACGAATATGATGAAGTCAATAATTCGAGCATGGGCAATGAGATTGTCGGATTGGATTATAAATCGGACGGGCTGTTCGTTTCGTCCGACGGAGAATGTTGCAATATGCCGAAGTACTTTCGTCAGAGTGAGCCGCGCTTGGCGAAGGCTCAGCGTAAGCTCAAAAATAAAGTCAGGGGATCAAACAATTGGGAGAAACAACGGCGCAAGATCGCAAAAATCCATCGACACATAGCAAATCAGCGCAAGGACTTCCTTCATAAGAAATCGACCGAGATAACCAATCGGTATGATATCGTGTGCGTAGAAGATTTAAATTTAAGAGCGATGTCGAATAAAGGATTCGGGAACGGGAAGGCGACGCTCGACAACGGTTACGGCATGTTTCTTATCATGTTGAACTACAAGCTGAGAGCCCGATGCAAAAAATTAGTCAAAGTGGATAAGTGGTATCCGTCCTCGCAATTGTGCAGCAGTTGCGGGCATCGAAAGGAAATGCCGTTATCGGAGAGGACTTACAAATGCCCTAACTGCGGTGCGGTAATCGACAGAGATATGAACGCGGCAATCAACATTCTCAACGAAGGTCGTCGATTTTTAGAATAGGGCAGGAACTGCCCGAATAAACGCCTGTGGAGATTTTGAGAAAACTGCCTTCGGGCGTGACAATAACCGAAATCGATGAAGCAGGAAGCTCCGTTCGAGACGGGGTAGTTCACAAGCAAAGCATTGACAATTCAAACCTTTGACTGTAAAATTTCCGAAAAGCAGTTGAGGCTGATGATGGGGAGGAGACTGATTAGATGTTTGAAAACAACGCCGTCTGCAAGCTGCTCGGGATCAAATATCCGATCTTCCAAGGCGGCATGGCGTGGATAGGAACGGCAGAGCTGGCGTCGGCGGTATCGAACGCGGGCGGTCTCGGCTTGATAGGCGCGGGGCACATGCCGCCGGACGTCCTGCGCAAAGAAATACAAAAGTGCAAAGGTTGGACGGAAAAACCGTTCGGCGTGAATATCATGTTGATGTCGCCGTTCGTCAAAGAAGTGATGCAGGTCGTAGTCGACGAGCGGGTGCCGGTGGTGACGACGGGCGCGGGCAATCCGGGCGAATACATGCCGGCGTTGAAAGAGATCGGGACGAAAGTGATCCCCGTGATCGCGTCGGTGGCGTTGGCTCGACGGCTGGTCAAGGGCGGCGCGGACGCGGTGATCGCCGAAGGGCTCGAGAGCGGAGGACACATCGGAGAGATCGCGACGTTCCCGTTGATCCCTCAAGCGGTCGACGCGGTAGACGTGCCGGTGATCGCGGCGGGCGGCATCGGCGATTCGAGAGGCATGGCGGCGGCGTTCGCGCTCGGAGCAAGCGGCGTGCAGATGGGGACGCGGTTCGTGTTATCCGAAGAGTGCATCGCGCACCCGAACTATAAAAATTTGGTGTTGAAGGCGAAGGATCGCTCGACGGTAGTCACGGGGCGGACGCTCGGACATCCCGCGCGGGTGATCGCAAATAAATTGACGCGGACGTATCTCGAGATGGAAGCCAACGGCGCGTCGACGGAGGAACTCGAGGCGCTGGGCGTCGGGAGTTTGCACAAGGCGACGCATCTCGGCGACGTTGAAAACGGCTCGGTGATGATCGGACAAATTTCGGGCATGCTCGACGATATCAAGCCCGTCAAACAGATCATCGAGGACATGGTCAACGGGCTGGCGGCGGTCGTCGCGAATGTGCAAAGCAAGATGGGGTGATCGGTTTGAAGAAGTTGGCGTTCATATTCCCCGGGCAGGGCGCTCAAGCGGTCGGCATGGGCGTCGATCTCTTTAATAATTTCGATGTCGCCAAGAAACTTTTTAACGACGCCGACGACGCGCTCGGCTATTCGATCAAAAATATGTGTTTCGACGGTCCCGAGGACGAGCTCCGACTCACCGCCAACACTCAGCCCGCAATTCTCGTCGTCAGCGTGATCGTCAGTGAGATTCTCAAATCCGAAGGAATTACGCCGTCGATAGCGGGCGGACATTCCCTCGGCGAATACTCCGCGCTCGTCAGCGCAGGCGTGATCGACTTTCAAGACGCGGTCGTGCTCGTGCACAAGCGCGGGCAATTTATGCAGGAAGCCGTTCCCGTCGGCGAAGGAGCAATGGCGGCGATCATCGGGCTCGACGATCAAAAAATCATCGACGTGTGCGAACGGATCAGTCAAGCGGTCGGGATCGTCGAGGCGGTGAATTTCAATTGCCCGGGTCAAACGGTGATCGCGGGCTTGACGGATGCGGTCGAAGGTGCGGTCGAAGAATTGAAGGCGCTCGGCGCAAAACGTTCGGTGATCCTGCCGGTGAGCGCGCCGTTCCACAGTCAATTGATGCAATCGGCGGCGGAAAAATTAGCGATCGAGCTTGACAAAGTGAAATTCAACGATGCGGCATTTCCGATTGCGGCGAATGTCAACGGCGCGCTCGAGACCGATGCGGCGACGATCAAAAATAATCTGATCGAGCAGACGGCGCATCCCGTGAAATGGATCGAGTGCGTCAATGCGATGCGGGGCTTCGGCGCGGAAGTTTTCATTGAGGCGGGACCGGGCAAAACGCTGTGCGGATTTAACCGTCGGATCGATCGCTCGATTGTCAGCCTCAACGTTGAGAACGTCGACAGCCTCAATCAGACGCTCGCGGCGCTCCGACAATAAATTTTCCGCGCGGGCGACGAGAGGGGCGCCGCCGCCGCTCCCACCCACCGAGCACGGCGCCCAACAGAGGAAGTACTTCCCACCCGCGTCGGCGGCGCCCGAGATCATTGAAACGATGCTCGTCCGTGTTGACGGCGCTCGTCCATGTCGTCGGCGCCCGTCCATGTCGAAGGTGCTCGTCCGTGTCAGCGGCGCTCGTCCTTGTCGAAGGCGCTCGTCCGTGTCGGTGCGCCCGCCCATGTCGGCGGCGCCCCTCCGTATCGACGGCGCCCGTCCATGTCGAAGGCGCCCGTCCGTGTTGTCGGCGCTCGTCCGTGTCGACGGCGCCCGTCCCTGTCGACGGTGCTCGCACATGTCGACGACGCTCGCCCTTCGCAAAGCGCCGCCAACGCGGGGTGGGAACCACGGGCTAAGTTGGGCGCCGACATCGACGGGTGGGAGCGTTGAGCGGCGCCCACATAAAAAAGTCGGCGGCAGCCCACAACGGGCGGCGCTAAAATAAAACTGTAGACAACGAAAAATCTTTGTGATATATTTTCAACCGTTAAAAATTTTCGTGAGGACTGTGTGTATGGCTTTAAACGGTAAGACTGCTCTCGTAACCGGCGCCTCGCGCGGCATCGGTCGCGCAATCGCTCTTCGTCTCGCCTCCGACGGCGCCCGCGTCGCGATCAATTTCGCAGGCAACCTCGACAAGGCGCGCGAAGTTCAATCGATCATCGAAGGCAACGGCGGTCAGGCAATGCTCGCTCAATGCAACGTCGCCGACTTCAACGCCGTCGAAAACATGATTAAATCGATCGTCGACGCTTGGGGCTCGATTGGTATTCTCGTCAATAACGCCGGCATCACTCGCGACAATCTCTTGCTCCGAATGAAGCCCGACGACTTTGACGCCGTCATCGACACCAACCTTAAGGGCGTGTTCAATTGCACCAAGGTCGCGTCGAAGTTTATGATCAAGCAGCGCAGCGGACGGATTGTTAATATGTCGTCGGTCGTCGCGCTCAACGGCAATGTCGGTCAGACCAATTACGCCGCGGCGAAGGCGGGCATCATCGGCTTTACCAAATCCGCCGCTCGTGAGCTCGCTCCGCGCGGAATCACCGTCAACGCGATCGCGCCCGGCTTCATCGATACCGACATGACTGCGGCAATGTCCGACGCCGTCAAGCAAGCGACAGTCGAGCGCATTCCCCTCGGACGAGTCGGCGCGCCCGACGATATTGCAAACGCCGTCGCATTTTTGACTTCCGATCAGGCAACCTACATCACAGGTCAGGTTCTCGCCGTCGACGGCGGACTGTCCATGTGATTAAAATTCAATGCGAAGTGAAAGGAGGTGCTCCGGATTGTCCACGTTTGATAAGGTTAAAGCGATCGTCGTCGACCAGCTCCAGCAGGACGCCGATAACGTCACTCCCAATTCGACATTCGTTGACGATCTCGGTGCCGATTCTCTCGACATTGTCGAGCTGATTATGAGATTCGAGGACGAGTTTGGCATTGAGATTCCCGACGAGAAGGCGGAAAAAATTAAGACCGTCAGCGACGTTGTCAAGTACATCGACGGCACCGTGAATGAATAATTAGGAATTAGGAATGCGGAATTAGGAATTGAGGGGTGACGGGTTTTAATTCCTCATTTCTAATTCCTAATTCCTAATTGCTTTATCGCCGCTTAGTGCGGTTTTTTTTTAAGATTGAGGAGGAGAATGTTGTTGAAACTTCCGGAGTTGAAAATCGGAGACAAGATCGCAAAACTGCCGATAGTTCAGGGAGGAATGGCGATTCGACTGTCGACGGCGCGGCTTGCGGCGGCGGTGGCGAATGAGGGCGGCATCGGACTAATCGCCGCCTCCGGAATGTCGCACGACGAGCTCCGATATGAAATAAAATTGGCGCGGGCGCTGTCGAAGGGAATAATCGGCATCAACATAATGGTCGCGGCGAAAGATTTTTTCGGGATCGTCTCGACGGCGATCCAAGAGAAAATCGATCTGATCGTGGCGGGCGCGGGCTTTTCGAGAGACGTATTCGGCTACGGTAGAGAGTCGGGCACGCCGATTGTCCCGATCGTGTCGTCGGTGAAACTTGCAAAGATATCCGAACGGCTCGGAGCGTCGGCGGTGGTGGTCGAGGGCAAGGAAGCGGGCGGACATTTGGGGACGGATATCTCGGTGCGCGATCTGATTGAGCCGATCCGCGCGGCGGTGAAGTTGCCGATAATAGCGGCGGGCGGCGTGCTCAACGGTCGAGACATCGTCGAGATGATCAAGAAAGGCGCAAACGGAGTACAAATGGGCTCGAGATTTGCGGCGTCGGAGGAATCGAATGCGGCGCCGTCGCTCAAAGAATATTATTTGAAGTCGAAGCCGGAAGATATAGTAGTGATCCACAGCCCCGTCGGGTTGCCGGGGCGGGCGGTGCGGACGCCGTTCTCGAAACGAGTGATGGAAGGCAACGTCCCGCCCAAGACCTGCGACAATTGCCTGAAGGCGTGCAAACATAATTTCTGCATCATACGAGCGTTGATCCGCGCTCAACAGGGCGATCTCGAGACGGGGCTGGTGTTCACGGGAGAATATATGCCGCGCATTCAAAAGATATTGTCGGTGAAGGAGATATTCAAAAATTTGATGGCGGAGGTCGAAGAGGCGATGAAGAATGACACCGTCGCCGCAGCCCAATAAAGGCAATTAGGAATTAGGAATGAGGAATTAGGAATTAAAAGGCGCCGCCAACGCGGGGGGCGTGCCTCGAAAAAAAAATCCGGCGCCGCCAACGCGGGGGGCGTGCCTCGAAAAAAAATCCGGCGCCGCCGACGCGGGGGGCGTGCCGCGAAAAAAATCCGGCGCCGTCAACGCGGGGCGGAAGCTCCTAAAAATCTCGGGCGCCGCCAACGCGGGGTGGGAACCTCAGCCTCTGTCGGGCGCCGCGCTCGGGGGGCGGGAGCGTTGAGCGGCGCCCACAAAAAAAATTCGGCGGTGCCTCATTAAAAATCGGAAGGAGTCTGTGTTTTGGACAATAGAGTAGTAATTACGGGGCTCGGAGTGATCAGCCCGATCGGAATCGGTAAGGAAAATTTTTGGACGGCGCTCATCGCAGGCAAAAACGGCATCGGGCGCATCACGCGTTTCGACCCCGCCGATTTCCCCTGCCAACTCGCCGGCGAAGTCAACGACTTCAATCCCGATGATTTTATCGACAAGAAAGAATCCAAGCGCATGGATCGCTACACTCAATTTGCGGTCGCCGCCGCGCATCTTGCCGTCGACGACGCCGCGCTCGACATCAACGCCGTCGATCGCAACCGCGTCGGAGTTTTTATCGGCGCCGGCATCGGAGGCATGGACACTCTCCACAATCAATACGAGCGACTCTTCAGCAAGGGCGCGATGCGCATCAGCCCGTTCTTCATTCCCATGATGATTGCCAACATGGCGGCGGGGCAAATCGCGATCGATTTCAAAATTCACGGTCCGGCGTCGTGCATCGTCACCGCCTGCGCCTCCGGCACCGATTGCATTGGAGATGCGCTCCGCGCGATCAAATACGGCGAGGCTGATGTTATGTTGGCGGGCGGCACCGAGGCGGCGATCAGTCCTGCGGGCGTTGCCGGCTTCTGCACGATGAAGGCGCTGTGTTTCGATCACAATGACGATCCCGAGCACGCGTCGAGACCGTTCGACAAAAACCGTTCGGGCTTCGTGATGGGCGAAGGCTCGGGCGTCGTCGTGCTCGAAAAACTTGATCACGCGCTCAAACGCGGCGCTCATATTTACGCCGAGCTCAGCGGCTACGGTCGCGTTGCCGACGCCTATCACATCACCAGCCCCGCGCCTCATGGCGAGTTCCAAGGCATGTGCATGCAACGCGCGCTCGACGACGCAAAACTTCAGCCCGAGCAGATCGATTACATCAACGCGCACGGCACGTCGACGCATCTCAACGACGCTTGCGAGACCGAAGCGATCAAAACCGTGTTCGGCGATCACGCCAAAAAATTGGCGGTGTCGTCGATAAAATCAATGACGGGACATTTGCTCGGGGCGGCGGGCGGCATCGAATGCATAGCGACGGCGTTGACGATCGAGCGCGGGATCATTCCGCCGACGATCAATTACGAGACGCAAGACGAAGGGCTTGATCTCGATTACGTTCCCAACAAGGCGCGCGAGGCGAAAGTCGATCGGGCGCTGTCGAACTCGTTCGGATTCGGCGGGCAAAACGCGTGCATCGCGCTCGAGCGTTTCAACGGTTGAGGTGATCGTGATGCCGATCGAAATTGACGCGGCACGTCGACAGCGGCTGAAAGATTTCGCCGAAGGGCTTGACGTGGAATTTAAAAATCTCGAGCTGCTCAATCGGGCGCTGACGCATTCGTCGTACACGAAACTCGAGGACGAAACGGCGCTCAACAATGAGAAGCTCGAGTTCCTCGGCGACGCGGTAGTCGAGCTGACGACGAGCACATACCTCTACAAACATTTTCCGCAGATGTCCGAGGGCGAATTGACGAAGGCGCGGGCGGCGTTGGTGTGTCAAGATTCGCTGTCGAAAATCGCAGAAGAGCTCGGGTTCGGAGGAATGCTGATCGTCGGCTATTCGGAGAACAATCCGATCGGGCGCTCGCGACCGTCGACGCTCGAGGACGCGTTTGAAGCGTTCGTCGGGGCGCTGTATTTGGATCGCGGGTGGCTGGCGGCGAAAAAATTTGTGGAGCAAAAACTTGCGTCGGGATTCGAGCGCATCAAACAGGGGCATTTGATCGCGGACTTCAAATCGCATCTGCAGGAGCTGATACAGACCGAGCAGGGGCATCGGATCGAGTACATCGAGCTGAAAAATTACGGTCCCGATCACGACAAGACGTTCGAGTGCGCGGTGAAAATCGACGGGAAAATTCGAGGCAAGGGCGTCGGCAAGAGTAAAAAGGCGCATGTAAGGTTTGAAACAAAACCGGGATCACAGCTGCAGGTCGACTGGAAGGAAAACATGGTGTTGCACACAAAGGCACAGGAAGAAATAGAATTCAACATCCTGTCAGCCACACTTGGTTATTCTCGGCTACATGTATTTATTTATACAAAAGGGAAAACTACTGAGGATTTCATAAGATGCATCATCGATGTGTTAAAACAGATTGGAGGATGTCCTCAGGAGATACTTACGGATAATATGGTGGCGGTAGTAAGCATTACTAATGGATCAAAGCACAAACATCTCAAGATAACTAATTTTGAGAAGGACACCGGTATAAGTATAAAACTGTGCCAGGTAAGATCTCCTCAGACAAAAGGAAAAGACGAATCGTGCAACCGTTTCATAAACTGGTTGAATCCATACGATTACCAATTGGAAAGCGAGGAGCATCTCATATGCCTTGTAGAACAGCTAAACAGAAAGGTAAACAACGAGGTAAATCAGACTACCGGAATACCGCCAATCGTACTTTTCGGCAAAGAAAAAGAATATCTGACAGCCTTACCTAACAAACTGTTACTTGATGATTATGTGGAATCATCATATACAGCAGAAGTGCCTGAAACGCTTCTGGTCAACTATAAAGGCCGTGGATATTCAGTTCCAGCCAAATACATTGGCTCCAGAGTTAAGATCTACCCAATAGACAATAAACTCTATATTTATTTTAACAAGGAACTGATCAGCGTGCACGAGGTGTCAGAAAAGAAATTCAACTACCATCAAAGCGATTATATAGAAGGGCTGAAAACAGCCATGAATGATCAATACATCGATATTGATAAGATAGCCCAGGAAAACCTCAAGTTACTGGACAACATAGGAGAATAGGCGATGACAACGAATTATAACAGACTGTTAAACAATCTTGATGAGCTTAAGCTCATCAAATTCAGAGAAAATCTGGACGAGTACATTGACCTGATAAATTCAGGAAAAACCTTTACCGATGCTCTATATGAACTTACCGGATTAGAACTTGAGTTTAAAAGAAACAGAGCGATAAGTGTTCGCATCCAAATGGCAGGCTTTCCCTTTTACAAGACACTGGAGGATTTTGACTTTTCCTTTCAGCCATCACTGAATAAGGAAAGGATAATGGATCTGCACAGTTTGAGATTTCTTGAAAACAAAGAGAACATCCTCTTCATCGGAACTCCCGGCGTGGGTAAAACACATCTGGCAACCTCCAGATCGGAAGAGCGTCGTGTAGGGAAAGAGTGTAGATCTCGGTGGT
>CALGGP010000048.1 GCA_937915885.1 uncultured Selenomonadales bacterium
GGCGGGAAAAAAATCGTCGTTGACGCCCGCCCTTTAATTCCTAATTCCTAATTCCGCATTGAACCTATACCCTGCGCCCCAAATCGTTTCTATGTATTTCGGACGCGACGGATCGCCCTCGATTTTTTCTCGCAACCGATTGATGTGCACCGTCACCGTCGCCGAATCGCCCAGCGCCTCCAGCCCCCATATTTTTTCAAACAACTGCTCCCGATTGAATACCACGTTCGGATTTTGCGCCAAAAAATTTAGCAGATCAAATTCTAAGTGCGTCAACTTGATCTCCCGCCCGTCGACAAACACTCGCCGCGCATCGACGTTGAGCTCCAAGCCGCCCGCGCGGATCACATGCTCATTCGACTTGCCGCCCGTCAAGCGTTCGTACCGCGCGATATGCGCCTTCACTCGCGCCGTCAATTCGCTCGGGCTGAACGGCTTGACTATGTAATCGTCCGCGCCCAAGCCCAGCCCTCGTATTTTATCAACGTCCTCGCGCTTCGCCGACACCATCAAGATCGGCGTCTCAATCTCCGCGCGGAGCTTTTTGCAAACGTTGAATCCGTTGAGACCCGGCAACATGATATCAAGCAATATCAAATCAAAGCCGCCGCTCAACGCCAACGTCAAGCCCGACCGTCCGTCCGACGCAATCTCAACTTCAAATTCATTCGCCTCGAGATAATCCCGCTCAACCTCCGCAATCCGCGCGTCGTCTTCGATGATCAGCACTCGTTTCAAATTTTCGCCTCCCCGTCCTTCGCAAGCGGCAACGTCATTACAATCGACAGCCCGCCGAGCGCCGACGCCTCCGCTCGCACGCTCCCGCCCATCGTCTCGATAATCTGTTTGACGATCGCCAAGCCCAGCCCGCTCCCCTTCGATGTATTACTCCGCGCGGAATCCGTCCGATAAAAACTTTCAAACAGCCGAGGCAATTGATCCGCCTCAACACCCGAGCCGTCATCAGCGAACGCAATCCGCATCAAATCATTCTCCCGACGCACATCAATCTCCACCGTCACACCATCCCCGCGCCGATATTTCAAGCTGTTGTCCAATAAATTATCGACCACACGCGCAAGCTGTATTCGATCGATCGCAATCGTCCCGTCCGTCGAGCCGTCCGTCAAGCGCAACGTCAGACCACGCTCCGCATAAAAAATTTTTTTCTCCTCGACAAAATCTGCAAAATACTCCCGCATCGACACACGCTCCGATTGAAATTCAACACGCCCCAAATCCAGTTTCGAGAACAAAAACAGTTCGTCCGTCAATCGCTCCATGCCCGCCGTCGTCTCGTACATCATCTCGACGTAATGCCGCCGCTTTTCTTCCGTCCGAACGATCCCGTCGCGCAGCCCGCTGATATATCCCTTGAGCGCCGTCAACGGCGTCGCCAAGTCGTGTGATATCCCCGCGATCAGTTCCTTGCGATTGTTTTCGTATCGCGCCTTCAAATCCCGCGCGCTCACCAGCTCCCGACGCATCGTTTCAAACGTACGGCACGTCTCGCCGATCTCGTCGTCGAACGTCGTCACTTCCAACGGCGCGTCCAATTCCCCGCTCCGAATCCTCAACGCCGCCGCACGCAACGCCGACAACGGCTCCAATATTTGTCTCGACAACAATCTCGACAGATACCGTCCGAGCATCACGACCACTATGATCTCCGCCGCAATGATCGTCAACAGCACCGCCTCGATTATTCCCTTCGCAATCCCTTCGGAGATGCCGCTCTGCATCATGAACGGCACGCTCCCGCACGCCGACACGCTCAGCCCGCTCCTTCGAGACGCGCATCGAAAAATAAATCCGTCCTCATTCCATAACTCCATCACCGCGCTCCGCCCCGCCAAGCGGGCAACGCGCTCCTCGATCGCCGTCGCCGAAAATCCCTCCGTCGAATACAAAATTTCGTCGCGCCGTCGCACCACCACCACGATCCCTTGCGCCTCGAGCAATCGGCATGTTTTTAAGATGCTCCCAAGTTTTTTGTCCTTCTCGACCTTGACGCGCAACTCGCTCACCAGGTATTGAACCGTCAGCATCGGTCCTTTTTCCGGCCACAGCCACGTCAACTCCGTCAAACGCGCCGCGCTCGAGTGATGCAGTCCGTGCACCAACAGCCCCACCATCGGCATCAACAGGCACAGCGGCACGAACACCATCAAAAAGTTCGCGCCCGTGATTCGCTTTTCGATTGAGATATCTCGCAGTCGCATCGTCGTCGCCCCCGATTTTATCAATTTTTGTCGCCCGCTTTAGATTTTGTTTAGAAATGCATATTACAATTCAACCGTCGAAAGTCAATCACATCCGACAAAAATTTTTGGGGGTATCAATCATGGAGTTCAAAGAAATCACGTCGAAAGTCAACAAATTTTGGTCGAAGAAAATGTTCAAGCGTCTCGGCGCGGCAATGCTCGTCGGCACGATGATCGCGGGCGGCGCATGCTACGCGCATGAGCAGAGAGATCATGCCAAGGCGGAGGCGCGGGCGGCGATCATTCGTCAGCAGGCGGCGGAAAAAAATATGGTGCTGATCGACGAGGCGCGGGTAAAGACGTTGGCGGCGAAAGCGATCGGGCTCGACGAATCGAAGATCACGTTTCACTCGATCAAGCTCAAATGCGGCGACAAACATGATCAGACCGCCGACTTCAAACCGATCTACAAAGTCAAGTGCCATGCGAACGGGATAAAGTACGGGCTCCGGCTCGACGCCGTCACGGGCGATCTGATCAACGTCGATTGCTGAGCGCCATGATCGATCTGACGGCGCCGATCGTGCCGCATAAAGGCATCGGCATTTTCAATCTCGACGCGTCGTATGACGAGATTAAAGCGCTCATTCGGGCGAAAAACATTCCGCACGTCGAAGAGACCGCGTCGCCGACGGACATGAATCCGCCGTGGACGATCATTGCGCTCCGCGCGGACGGCGCTCGGTTTGAGAGCATCGAATTGTTTTTCGTCGAGGGTCGACTGTTTCAAATTTGTCTGAGCGAAGATTTTAAAGGCGCGTTGCCCAACGGCATTCGGCTTGGAATGAACATCGACGCGGCTCGGGCGATTGATGAGAGGTTGCGTCCGCGGGACGATGCGGAGGAAATTTACGAATCGGCGGACGGATATCGGCTTGAGACGTTCGGGCGGCGGCGCGAGATCGTCGAGATCACGATTTTTGTTGAGTCAAGCGTTGATACATGTCCATGAGGCGCGACACAATCTCCGCCTCCGACATCGATCGATCGAAGCCGTAAGCGTCAAGGACGGCGTGATCGTTTTCGACATGAGATGCGCGGAGATCGTCGGGCATGGAGTCTTCGTTGTAGAGGGACGCCAATGTTCGATCGGGATATCGGGCGCGGACGTCCAAAATGTTTTGCGCCGTCTCCTCAATCCGCGCGGATCGAGCACACCACGGAAAATTATTATACACGATCGTCAGCGAATACCGATAACTCGTCCCCAGATATCCCGCAATCGTTCGCGTCCACGCCATGTGCACCGACGACTCGAGCACGCCGAAATGAAACAGGTTGCCGTCGGGAATGATCTGCACCGCATTGCTGGAGATCACATCGGCAGGCATAAATCCGATCGGAATATACTTTCGCGCGCCCGATGAAACACTCGGCACCAAAATATAATTTTTGCCCGCCGGTTGAGTGACTTGCGCAAAACGATGCGGCACCTTCGCATAACCGCGCGTCGTCTTCGCCCGCGACTTCAATCGAAAACGTCTGACGGCGTCAATCCTTTTGGCGATCAACGGCAGTTTCAATTCTTCCTCCGTCGCGTCCGCCAACCACAAACAATATCGATCCTTACCGTAAAGAAATTCTTCGGCTCCGATCAACCGTCGAATAAATTTTTTAGCACGCGGCTCCCGTTTGACGAATCGATCATAATCATCGGCTTCAATGATTAAATTGCCTCCGTCGCGCGGCTGATTGCCGAAATTCATCGCGGGCACATCACACAACGGCGCGTTGCGCGCTTCGACAAAGAAATTCTCACCGTCCATCAGGTAGGCGTTAATGTTCGTCGCAATAAATTTTTTCTCGCCGTCGTAAATGAGCTTCGGACGTTTGTTGGGGGCAACGCTGAAGCCGATGATCACACAATAAACCGCTGCCGTCTCATCCGGATCGTCCCGGTCGTGCGTCCATTTAAACGTTCGACGAGCAAAATCGATGTGAATATCGTTGAGCAGTCGCGTCCACAGCAAGCCGATCGATTCGCCCTGACAGATTGAGTTGGTGGCGATGAAGGCGGCGCGGGTGTCGGAGCCGATTATAAAATCCGTCGCCTTCTTAAACCAGCACGAGACGAAGTCGAGATTCTCGGGGTGAGTCCAGCCCTTAAAGACACGAAGGAGATCGGCTTTGTTGTCGGCAGTCATGTATCGCGCGCCGCTGAAGGGCGGATTGCCGATGATGTAGTCGGCGCCGTCGGGCACCACCGACGCCCAATCGAGCTTAAGCGCATTGTCGCAAAATATCCGCGCGGAGTGTTTCAACGGCAGATATTCTTCGCGCGCGCGAACGCCCACGTGCACGTTGGTATCGTAGAGCAATTTATTTTCCGATATCCACATCGCCGTGCGCGCGATCGCCGCCGCAAATCCGTTGATCTCTATCCCGTAAAATTGATCGATCGAAACTTTGATAGTGCACGGCGCGCCGAGATTTATCAGCTCGTCAATAATTTTATTCTCCAACTGTCGAAGGCTGATATAAGTCTCCGTCAAAAAATTGCCCGAGCCGCACGCCGGATCGAAGAAAATCAACGACGCAATCTTGTCTTGAAATTCCTCGAGCGCACGGCGGCGATTTTTTTTGTGCTTGCGCTTGATGGCGTCAAATTCGTCGCCGAGCTCGTCCATAAACAACGGGTCGATGAGCTTATGAATGTTGGCGCGGGAAGTGTAATGCATGCCGCCCGTCCGCCGCGTCGACGGATTCAACGTCGATTCAAACAACGCGCCGAAGATCGTCGGGTCGATGGTGAACCAATTGAATTGTTTTTGAGGATCGGAGCCGCGCGCCTGAAGAACAATACCGTCGGCAATGGCGCTGTCGAAGGGCGGCAGCTCGAGCGCGCTGTCGTCAAACAGATCGCCGTCGACGTAAGGGAAGGCGTTTAACTCGTCGCCGAGATTTGAATCGCGTTGATCGCGCGGCTGATTGAGCACCGTAAATAAATTTTTGAGCGCGTCGCTCCGAGCCGCAAAATTTTTTACGTAGTCGAGGAACTGATTGCCGTGAAAAATGTCGGCGTCCTCTGCGAAAAGACAGAAGACGAGTCGGACACAAAATTTATTGAGAATATCCCTTTGAGCGACAGTCAAATGATTGACGGGCTCGTTTTTGACGCGACGCGGCGCAATCATTTTACGGGCGAAGGCGTCACGAATGCGCTTGATGATGCGGACGGCGTCCTTCGACAGTCGAACTTCGTCAATGTTTTCATCGTTTGGGTCGACGACGAAGCCGAGGCGCTTATACTCGAGCGTGAGATGATTGAAATTGATGATCTGCGGCTTGAAAGCGTCGCGGATTTCATCAATGGCGGAAGTCAAGCGATCCATGTCGTAGATGCGGAACTCGTCAAAGTTGCAGACGATGATCCAGCGCGGGTGTTGAGAGTAAGGTAAAGCGTCGGCGTAACGTTTGGCTTGATCGAACGGCGTCAAAAATTTGCCGTCGGACTGCCGAGCGGGTTTATCGAGATCGATACCTTTACTCTTCTGCTCGATCAAAACTTTCGTCGAAGGGATCAAACCGTCGATGAAACATTCATGTCCGTCGACATCGATCGGCACCTCGAAACGAATAAAATTATTGGTCTGCTCGACGCCCAACGCCCGAATAAAATCATTCCAAAACAATTGGGCGTCGGACTTCTCCGAGCCGCGACCGTTCCAATCCGTAAAAAATTTTTTAACGGCGTTGAGCCGTTTGCTGTCGTCCATCAGAACTTCACCCCGATCGTTTGTCCCGGCATGGCGCCGCTCGACGGATCAATATATATCCGCACTTGGAACGCCGATAAATCCGCCTGTCCCTTCTCACGCGATTGTTTCAAATCCGCAAAGCCCGGCGCTTGCGTCAACAATCGGATCACGCCGTCGACTTGTTTTCGATCCGCCACCGTCGTCCCGACCAATCGATCGCCCTCGTGCAAGCCCACCGCTTGATCCTCACTCACATAGATATCGTAGTAAATCCGATCCGTTTCGAGCAATACCACCGGCACCGACGGCGCAATCATTTCGCCGCGCTTTTGAAGGATCGACAAAATTTTTCCGTCCTCGGGCGCGCGCAATGTCAATCGTTCCTTCGCAATCTCTAACTCTTTCAACTGCACCGACAAATAATTTCGTTGCTGATTGAGCGCCTCAATGTCGTTTAGCATGTTCCGCGCGGAGGCTCGCTCCTGTTCGATCGTCGGCAGGTTGAGTGAATCCGTCCGTCCGCTGTCGCTCACGCCCGCCAACAATCGCTCCAATAATTGTTCCTGCGATCGGACGTTCGCCTTCGCCACGTTGAGCGCCATCGTCGCGTCGTCCAAATCCGATTGCGCGATCGCTCCCGCCTCCACCAACGCCGACTTCCGATCGAAATCCAATTGACAGTTAAACAACGTCGCTTGCGCCGACGCCACCGCCGCACGTTGACTGTCTATCTGTCGAAACGATTGCTGTTCGTCGTTATCCGCGCGGAACAAATTTACATCCATCGAGCCACCCGTCGATTTTATTTGCGCGTCGAGCTGAGCGATCTGCGCCTTCAATTTTTCGATCGCAAGGTCGGTGTCCGTCGGGTCGAGCACCATGATCACGTCGCCCGCTTTGACGCGTTGCCCTTCGATCACCGCTTCTTTGATCATTCGTCCGCCGACGGAGTCAAACGCTAATTTGATTTGCTCCGCCGTCAAAATGCCTTCCTTTTTCTCCGTCGCCAACACGACCGCGTCATTGCCCTTGTACATCAACACCACGCCGCTGATTATCAACAGCGCTATAAAAATTATTCCGATCCGCGCGGCTTTGTTCATAAAAAAATCGCCTCCAATCATCGATCAGGGCAATTGTATCAAAAAATTTTCCGCGCGTGTAAGTGCTCTTATAAAAATTTTTTAAGCGGCGACGTTGACCGTCGGTTGCTCCGACTTCGGACGCATGTTGGTGTAAACTTTTTTGATGAGTTTAAACGTTTCGAGCGCCTTTGTCGCCTCCGCCTTCGTCAATCGATCGCGCAACGGCTTGACGAAATACTCGGGCGGCTTGACAAGTTTCATGCGTTGTTCGCCGCGCAGCCCGAAGATGATGCAACCCAAGCCCGCAATCGTGCCGATGACCGTGACGGCGGGAAAATACATGTCGGCAAGCATCGTGTAGAAGAACGTCATTATCGAAAAGATTGCGCCGAAAACAATCGGAGCGAGTATAATTTCGGTCTGATACGTGATGAGAGATTTTTCGAGGCTGGGCGGAATTTTGGGGACGTTTTTTTCGGCGGTCTTGAGAATTTTCGCTTCGTTTTCGAGTATGGCGGTGATGAGCGCCTCGTCGTCGGCGTTCTCGTCGCCGGCAACGCCCGCCATTTTGAGCATTTTTATGTAGCCGGTGACGGGAGTGATGCTCTTCATCTCCTTGCAGACGCCGCGCTTGATTGCCTTATCGAGATGCTCATAAATTTTGAACTCGGGCTCGGAATCGAAGTTGGGGATGGGGATTGACAGATTTTCCAACAGCAGGTTCAAATCTTTTGGGCAGTGATTGCGAATCATACTGAACTCTGGAGCTGTGAACATCGACTACACCTCTTTACACCTCTGCAATCAAAAAACATTCGGCACCGATCATAGTAAAATTTTTGCCGTCGAATGTCAACGATCTTTTTTCCCGCCTGCAGATCGAAAAGGCAACGAGAGTTCGGAAAAAATTTTTTCATCCCGCCCA
>CALGGP010000049.1 GCA_937915885.1 uncultured Selenomonadales bacterium
TCGTCCGTCGCGCCCACCCGTCGAGTGGCGGCGTCCTCGACCCCGCAGCCCCGCGCCGCCGTCGCCCCGCGTCACCCTTAATTCCTCATTCCTAATTCCTAATTCCTAATTGTTCTTCGTACATTTCCATCAGACGACCGACGATCTCCGCCTCCGATAAGGTCTCTTCAAAGCCGTATAAGCCCATCACCACCCGATCGTTGGCATCGTGCGCCGCGCGCAGATCATCAGGCATCAGATCGGGATCGTAGAGCGACGCCAACGTCCGCTCGGGATATCGAGCCCGCACGTCGAGAATGCGTTGCGCCGTCTCCTCGATCAATGCCGACCGACCACACCACACAAAATTATTATACACAATCCGCGCCGAATAATTGTATCGCATCTCCAGCCGTCCGCATACAACTCTCGTCCAAGCCATGTGAACGATCGACTCCAGCACTCCGAAATGAAACAGATCGCCGTCGGCAATGAGCATCGCACCGTCACGAGCGATCACGTCGGCGCTCATAAATCCCATCGGAATATATTTTCGACGCTCCCCTGAAACTTTCGGAACCAACAGATAATCGGTCGTCGGCTGACGGTTTTCGGTGAATAAATGCGGACGGGACGCCCATCGTTGCGTCGCCTCTTTCGGGCTCGACAGCCGCATCTCTTTCACCGCCTGCAATCGTTCATAGATCGGTCGCCATTTTAATTCTTCCGCCGTCGCATCGACCAGCCACAAACAATATCGATCCTTGCCGTTGATAAATTCGTCCGAACCGACAATCCGTCGAATAAATTTTTCCGCGCGCGGCTCCCGTCGAATAAGTTCATCCCGCTCGTCGGGCGTCAATAATAAATTGCCTCCGTCCGTCGCCTGACTGCCCTTAGTCATTTTCAAAATCCCTTTGCACAACGGCTTGCCGCGATTTGATATAAACCAATTGGGCGCGTCAATCAGATAGCCGTTGATGTTCTTCGCCACCGTTTTTTTCTTGCCGTCGACAATCAGCTTGGGCTTGTCGCTCGGCGCGGCGCTGAAGCCGACAATCACACAGTGCACCGCCGCCGGATCGTCCGACTCGCTCAGCCATTGAAAGGGGCGATACGCAAAGTCAATGTGAATGCCCTTGGCGAAAAGATGCTTCCACAAAGTGCAGACGCTCTCGCCTTGACTGATGCTGTTGGTGGCAACCAGCGCCGCGCGACTTTCGGTGCCCGTCATAAAATCCGCCGCCTTGTTGTACCACGCGCAAACATAATCGAGCTTGCCGTGCTTTTTGAGATCGTAAAAGGCGGTGACCATGTCGGCGTTCTGCGATGTGGAGCGCCATTGATGCCCGACAAACGGCGGGTTGCCGATGATGTAATCGACTCCGCGCGGAGCGACCGTCGACCAATCGATTGTAAGAGCATTGCCCGTGACGATATGAGCGGCGCTCGTCAACGGCAGGAAATTGATGCGCCGATGAATGATCATTTCGGTCTCGCGGAGCATTTGATTTTCGGCGATCCAGAGCGCGGTTCGAGCGACGGCGACGGCGAAATCGTTAATCTCGACGCCGTAGAAATTTTCGATTGAGACTTCGATTTGACATTGGGCGCCGAGCGCGTGCAGTTCTCGAATGACTTCATTCTCCAATCGACGGATCGAAAGAAAAGTTTCGGTCAAAAAATTGCCGCTGCCGCAGGCGGGATCGAAGAACGTCAAGCCGGCGAGTTTGAGCTGAAATTTTTCCAACTCGCGTCGGCGATTTTTTTTCGCCTTGCGACGGATGGATTTAAATTCGTCGTGGAGCTCGTCCATGAAGAGCAGATCGATCAGCTTATGAATGTTTTCGATGGAGGTGTAATGCATGCCGCCGGTGCGTCGGGTGATGGGATTGAGGGTCGACTCGAAAAGGGCGCCGAAAATGGTGGGGCTGATGCCGAACCAATTGAACTGCCGATCGTCGCCGGCATCGACCAAAAGATAATGAGCGGCAACGTTGTCGACGGGCGGCACGTCAAAATAATCGTCCTTAAAGAGATCGCCGTTGACGTAGGGAAAATTTTTGAGCTCCGCGCGGAGATTTTGATCACGACGGTCGGGCGGAGTGTTGAGCACATCAA
>CALGGP010000050.1 GCA_937915885.1 uncultured Selenomonadales bacterium
GATGAAACGGGCGGTTGCCGACGACGCTCGAGGCAAGAGGCGGGCGCCGTCGATGGTTGATGTAAAGGACGGGCACGGGCGCCGTCGACGCGGGTGGGCATGCCGACCTCCGTTGGGCGCCGTCGGTCGGGGGCGGGAGCGTCGACGGCGCCCACAAAACCGTCGCCCCGCGCGGAAGAAAAAATTTTTTGGCGGCAATGATAAAAGTCGTTTCGTCTCCGATAATTTTGTTGTATGATATTATCAGCGGTTATCTCTCAACAAAAATCGGAGGTGAATCAATATGAGCAACGAAAAAAGCTCGGCGGACAAAATCCATGAAGCGGAGTTGGCTTTCGACCGAAAACGACGAACACTCGGTATGTTCCTCGGACCAATCTGCGCAATCGCCGTCATGATCATCGACATCGACGGTCTCACTCTCGAAGCTCACAAACTCCTCGCAATCATGACTCTCGTCGCCCTCTGGTGGATCACCGAACCCGTTCCGATACCCGTTACGTCGCTCATCGGTCCGACGCTCGCCGTCGTCACCGGCGTCGTGCCCGCCTCTCAAGCCTACGCCGCTTTCGCCAGCCCCATGATATTTTTGTTCATGGGCGGATTCATTCTCGCGAAGGCAATGATGATGCACGGGCTCGACAAACGATTCGCCTTCAGCCTCCTGTCAATGTCATGGGTCGGCTCAAATCCGAAACGAATTATGCTCGCCGTCGGTCTGGCGTCGGCACTGTGCTCGGGCTGGGTGAGTAACACCGCGACGGCGGCTATGATGTTCCCAATCTCGCTCGGATTGCTCGAGGCGATCCGTGAGATGTTCGCCGCCAACGGAAAAACAATCGATCTCAAAAATTATCCGTACGCAACGGGCTTAATGCTGATGGCGGCGTATTCGGCGTCGATCGGCGGCGTGCTCACTCCGATCGGCACTCCCCCGAACATCATCATGCTCGGCTTTTTGGATCAGATGGCGGATATTCACATCGACTTCTTCAACTGGATGATCTGGGGCTTCGTCGCGATGGTGTTGTACTTCATCATCGCCTACGTCGTGCTGTCGAAAATGTTCCCCGCCGACGTTGAGCGCATCGAAGGCGCGGAGGCTTTCATCGAAAACAAATTGAAGGAACTCGGCGGCTGGACGACCGCACAGCGCAACACTCTCATAGCGTTTTTCACCGCCGTTATTTTATGGATTGCGCCGGGCTTTTTGAGCATGGCGCTCGGTCCGACCGATCCGATCCTCAAAATGTATAATCGGCTCTTCCCTGAAGCCGTCGCGGCGATGGGCGGAGCACTTTTATTATTCCTGTTGCCGGTCAATTGGAAGAATCGCGAGTTCACTCTGTCGTGGAAAGACGCGGTCGCCGGCATCGAATGGGGCGCGCTCGTTTTATTCGGCGGCGGGCTTGCGATGGGCGGCATGATGTATAAAACGGGGCTGTCGATTTGGATCGGCGACAACGTTGTGGCGATGATGGGCGGCGAGCCGTCGATGATCATAATGACGGCGGTGTTTTGCGTGATGTCGTTGTTGTTGAGCGAGCTGACCAGTCACACGGCGGCGACGAATATGATCGGACCGCTCGG
>CALGGP010000051.1 GCA_937915885.1 uncultured Selenomonadales bacterium
AGTGCCGCCGCCCTTCGATGTTCGAGCCGCCGTCGACGCGGACGTTGTCGCCGCCGCAAAGTGACGCCCCGTCGCTCCACGGGGCGCCGTCGGTCGTGGGTGGGAGCGTCGACGGCGCCCCCAATCGTCGCCCCTACATAGCTTATTTACGAACCTTAAGCCTGCCGCCGTCGGTGGTAGTGATCTGGATTGTGCCGTTGACGAGCGTCGTCATTCTATCCACCTCTACGCCGTCGCCCGCGCGCAGTTGCCAACGATCGTCGAAGCCGTCAATCGCAACGTTATCGCCCCCGTTGAAAGTAAATATATCGTCATCGATCTCGAGCGTGCCGTTGGGCGTTCGGACGATGCCGCTTTGATCCTCTAGCATATAAGCCGCCGTCGGTACCAAATCCCTATAATCCGTCCGAAGTACGAACTCATTATTGCCGTCGGTGACGCGGACGGTGTCACTCACTCCGTCGAGCATCAAATGAGCATTGCCCGCGCGGATCGAGAGCCCGTCGTCGGTGTCCTTGACCTTGAGCGTATGCACATCCTCGACCTTGACAATGTCACCCGCGCTGAAGCCTTCGACGGTGGTATGAGTAAGATGCGTGCCGAGATCGATCATCACTTCGCCCGACGCCCGATCGTCGATGACAATCAGATCGTGCCCGCGCGTCAATTGTATGATATCGCCGCCCGTCGCCTCGATCGTATCATCTTTCGAGCCGCCGATCACCGTCGACCACCCTTCGGAGATCAAATGTTGCGATTGATCATAAGCGCTGCCGTCGATGACAGCTTCGGCATCGTTCCAACCGTAAAGCTGACGATTGCCGTCCTCGTCGATAAACGCCGCGAATACGCCGCGCGAATGATCGCCGTCAAGCACAACTCTGAAGTCGTCGCCCGCAAAGCCGTTGCCGTCGAATGTAAGCACGCCATCGACCGCAAAGCCCGACTTGGTCGTCACGTCATAGCCGACCACATCAATAGAGCCCGTGTCAATGTCAATGGTATCACGCCCGCCGAGCGACAGATCGATCACTTGATTGCCGCCCACCGCGATTATCAGATCGTTCCGCGCGGAGCCCTTCAAAGTGACATCAGCCGACGCCGCATAGTTTTCGAGCGTAGTCATTCGATCGCCCGCAGTCACAATCTTAGAGCCCGTCGCCTCCGATTCAATGACGCCCACCTTTGCGCTCGTCAACGTCACGTCAATATCGTCGGCGCTGTTATCGACAAAGCGGTCGGTGTCAACGGGAACCTCCGACGTGGTGTCATCGATGGGAGCCTCTGATGTGGTATCGTCAATCGGAACCTCTGATGTGGTGTCGTCGATCGGCGTTTCCGACGTGGTGTCGTCGCCGCTTTCGATCGATGCAATCTCGTCACCGATCATTATCAGCGCATCGGCATTAACCCCCGCCAACAGCACACTCCCGCCTTCGTTTTCGATCACAATGCCGTTATCGTCCGCGCGGAGCGTATACGGAGCGTCGGTAAAGAGTACATCGCTCGAGGCAACCGTGCCCGCGTCGAAGCCGTACACCGTCGCATCGCCGTTGACTTCAACATACTGTCGAGCGCCGTCGCCGAGGAAATAATAATCCGCGCCCGTCCCCGCTATCGATTGTCCGCCATTGATCGCCGTCGCCTTCATCAGACCGTCGCCCGATTGCAACATCACATCAACGCCGACATCAGAGGTCGTAGCAAACCGCATTAAACCCCCGCCGTTATTCACTTCGACCGACGAACCATCGAACGCAAACTGCAAACCGTTGACATCGTCGACCATGATAACGTCAGACGTGCCGTCAAAGCCCGTCTCGAATCCGATCACATTGACCGCGCTCACGCTCGACAAGCCGATATACTCTCGAGTGTGCGCGTCTTCAAAGGTCGCGCGGTCGATGTAAGCGGCAAGCGCCTCCGTCAAGCCCGTTATCGTCGGCGATATCTCGTCGTTAACCGTCACCGCGCCTTCGCCCGACGTCAGCACAACCGTATCGTCGCCCGCGCCCGAACTCACCGTCGAGCCCGCGCCCGCAAAGATCATATCCCGCTCCGCGCTGCCGTTTATCGACGCGTTTTCGCCGCCAATGTATATGTCCGCGTCCTCAAGCGTTATTCGACCGCTGCCGAGCCCGTACTTCACCGTCTCGAACATTTCATCGAACACCGACTCCGCCTCTTCGTTCGACAGCACGTTCGGCACCAGCAAACCCATCATCACGCGCTCAACCGTCGATTCTTCGCCGCGCACGAACGCCTCAAAGTCCGCTCCTGCCGCTCGCACGCCTAAACGCTCAAAAAACCGCGACATTATTTCGTCCGTCGAGAACGGCATCAATCCGCCCGCCTCGATCGCCGCCGACAACGCCTCCGTCGCCGTCCGACCTGCCGTCAACTCCGAAGTCAACCGCGATTCTAATCTTTCTATCGCCGCCGCGCTCAATACGTCCGACAGCACCAAGCCGTATTGCTCCGTCAACGCCCGTCAACCACGCTGATTATGCCGTCCGCCGTCGTCTGCGCCTCCGACGCACTTTGCCCCGCCGTCTGCTCCGACACCAAGCCGTATTCATCCGTCAACGCTCCGTCTACCACGCCGATTATCCCGTCCGCCGTCGTCTGCGCTTCCGACGCACTTTGCCCCGCCGTCTGCTCCGACACTAAGCCGTATTCGTTCGCCGTCAGCGCCTCCGACGCATTTAACCCCGCCGTCTGCTCCGACACCAAGCCGTATTCATCCGTCGCCGTCAACGCCTCCGACGCATTTAACCCCGCCGTCTGCTCCGACACTAAGCCGTATTCGTCCGTCAACGCTCCATCGACCACGCCGATTATGCCGCTCGCCGTCTGCGCCTCCGACGCACTTTGCCCCGCCGTCTGCTCCGACACTAAGCCGTATTCGTCCGCCTTCAACGCCTCCGACGCACTTTGCACTGCCGTCTGCTCCGACATCAAGCCGTATTCGTCCGTCGCCGTCAGCGCCTCCGACGCATTTAACCCCGCCGTCCGCTCCGACACTAAGCCGTATTCGTCCGTCGCCGTCAACGCCTCCGACGCATTTACCACCGCCGTCTGCTCCGACACCAAGCCGTATTCGTTCGCCGTCGTCGCCGTCAATCCCGTCAATTGCGCGTCCAATCCGTTGATCCAAGTCGCTATCGACGCCCTCATTCCTTTTACGTCGATGCGCAAGCCGCTGTCGTCCGTCGTCACGTTGTCATACAAGAACGGCAGCAGCAGTTGACGCAGCCGCGCTTTGAGTTTGTCCGCCTCGTAAATGCTCATCAGATTGACCGTCGTCACTTCGGAGCCCGTCCATTGCACCACACCGTCGCTGTCGATTATCGATAAACCGTCCGCGCTCACCGTATATTCGCGGTCGACATAATTGCCGTCCACCATCGAGCCCAGCGTGAAATGTTCGCCCGCGCCAATTCCCGTTATCGACTTGACCGATTTCGATTCATCGTTGAGCGGCGCCCCTTCGACTACTTCAATCGTCGCACGACCGTCCGTCGCGAAATGCAACCCGTTGAAAAATCCTTCGCCGCTGTAATTTTTCACCGTCGCATCGCCGTCGAACACATAGAATTGCCCCGCCGCATCGACACTCTCAAGCACCGTGTCATAGCTGATGCCGTGCACCGTGTATGTGCCCACCAACGGGCTCGTCAACACGAACTCCGCGAACTCGTAATCCGTCGATATCGAACTGCCGACCACCGTCGACCCAATCAGATATTCCTCGGGCAATGTGACGCCGTTGACCGCAAATAATTCCTCGCCCGCATACAGCGTCGCACGATCGTTTAGCGCATAGAAGTCCGCGCCCGACGCAGATACCGTCGCGTCGCCGTTCACCGCCGTAAACTTTATCACATTGCCGCCGTTCTGCAACAGAACGTCTACTTTGTCAGAGCCCGTATTCACCATATCCAGCTCCGCGCCACCGTTGAATACGTGCACACCCGAGATGCCGAAGTCAAAGCGGAAATCGCGCAAGTCGCCTTCGCTCAACACCACATCAGACACGCCGTCAAAGCCCGTCGCAAAGCCCTCTACTTCTATCGAACTCTCGCCGTCGAACACTACGAACTCGCGCTCGGCACTCCCCAACGAGATGTGATCCACGCCCAAGCCGCCGTCGACCGTAACACCCGCACCGTAATTGGTAAGCTGGTCGTTGAAAACCGTCCCCTCGAACACTATGTTGTCGACCGTGTTCTCGAGCAGAAGCCCAGCCCAATCGTTGGCGCCGATAAGCGTATCCTCGGGCGTCAACTCGAACAGGCTCCCGTTGACTGTGTAAGTGCCGCCCTTCGACAGTCGGAGACTCTCGCCACGGCTCAAATCCGATATCGCGCGATCCTTGACCGTGAGCATCACGTCGTCGTCGGGCTCGACCGCCGCCGGTACCGTCGACACTTCATATGTCACGCCGTCGATCGTCGCCCGACCTATCGCCGCGTCGATGCCGACCTCGACACCTTCAAAGCCCTCGAGCGGTGTATCCGTCGCCAGTGCACTTATCGGCTCCCCGTCCGTCATCCGCAATATCGTCGACCCTTTGAATTTCCGCCCGTTCAACATCAGCTCGTCGTCGACGAGGAACGTCGCGCTCGCCGTCGTCGCCGCCTCAACCGTCGCGTTCGTTATCACCATCAGCGCATAATCGCTGTCGAGCTGCACACGACTGTTTTCTGCCGCTATCATCAATTGGTTGCCGTTGACCGTCGCCGTCGAGCCGCCCGTCAATTCGATATCCGATCCGTTGCCGTTCGATATCAGACGCCCGCCTTCGACCGTGATTGAATTTTCATCGCCGTTAATCTCTATGTCGATTGCGCCCGTCACCGTCGACTTCGACGCATCCGCGCGGATTGTGTCAGACCCCGCTCCGATATAAACATTGTTTCTCCCGTCAAGATCGAGCACGTTGGCGCCCGTACCGCCGTCTATGAAATTGTCATCGCCGCGCACCGTCATCACGTCGTCGTCGCCAACCGTACTCGGCTCGTCGTCGTCCGCAGGATAGCCCGCATATATCAGATTCCCGTCGCCCTCGACTATCAGAGTGTCGTTGCCGTTGCCCGCATGCAGCCAATTGTCGTCGCCCGCCACCGTGATTATATCCGCGCCATCGCCCGAGCGGAGGCTGTTGTTTTCGTTCTGATCGTCCAAGCCCGTTATCGTGTTCGACCCGTCGCCGAAGCGCATCAGATTGCCTTCCCCGTTGAATATCACTTCATTTGCGCCGTCGCCGCCCGTCAACGTCGTGTTGTTCGACAGCATCACCACTCGATTGTCGCCATCGCCCGCATCTATCACATTGTCGTCTTCAATCACAAACAATATGTCGTCGCCCGCCCCCGCGTCCAACGTCACCTCCGACGCTTCGATTACAAATTCGTCGCCCTCGGACGTGCCCAACGTCGAGGCACCTTGCACCGTCAATGTCTCATTCATCAGTTTCACTCCTCAACCGTCAAATGATTCTCTGATTGTCGATGTA
>CALGGP010000052.1 GCA_937915885.1 uncultured Selenomonadales bacterium
GTGGGCGGGAGCAATCAGTCGAAGCCGTTCAGCTTGAGCAGCAAAAATTCTTCTTCGTCCTTGCTCAGCGTCTGCCCCTGCACCACTTTGCGCACTACCGACTGCATTTTAAACAGCCGCCGCTTCTCGTCCGACGTGTAATATATATTCATCTCGTCGAGCGTCTTGATCGCCAACTTCACCGCGCTCTCGTCAATGTCATTCTCCGTCCGCTGATCGCATATCCAGCCCAACGCCAGCACACAACAGATCGTCTCGTCAATCGAAATCCGCCGGTTGAGGATCACGTCGCTCAACTCCTCAACCACCCGAGCCTTCTCAACCTTCGTATTCGCCGTCCGACCGTCCAGATAAAACGACAGCCCGATCGAATACGAGCTGAACTGTATATTACTCTTCAGCCCGCGATTGAGCATCGACACATCACGCTTGAAACAATCGTAAATCCAATCGACTTGCGTCTTCGTCTTCGCATGAGTATAGAGACAGGCGTTGAGATATCTCTCGTCGGAGTGCAGCCGCTCGAGCTTATTCAATTGCTCCGCCGTCGCGCACATCGACATCGCAAAAATCGCCTGCAATTTCGTGTTCGTGTTCGATGACGAGCTCCAATAATCTTTCAAGTTGATCCCCTGCAGATCGCTGTCGAGTTGCATCATACATTCTTTCGCCAACTGCCGTTTCTGATCGTCCGTCCACGTCGAGCCGATCTTCCGCGCGATTATAAAACACCTCTGCTTAAATTCATTGCTCTTGGTCGACGGGATCATTCGCAGGATCGGGACGGCGAAATCGGCGACATTCCCCGCCGCGCACACGCTGTTGACGAGCGTCCGAATTTCTTTCGCGATCGCCGACTTCTTTGTGAGATACGCTTTACCGTAGAGATTTTCGTAATTCCGACAGAGCTGCT
Source organism: uncultured Selenomonadales bacterium (assembly GCA_937915885.1). Classification (GTDB taxonomy): domain Bacteria; phylum Bacillota; class Negativicutes; order Selenomonadales; family Selenomonadaceae; genus Quinella. Next base: position 914 of record CALGGP010000052.1, read on the forward strand.
CGATGTTGTTTAAGACCGCATCGGGCTTGAGATTGGTGCCGACGCGCGGGACAATCTTATTCTTTTTGTCGGTGCTGAAGTCGGTGTGAATCGAAATGTCCACGCGCCCCTGCTCGAGAATTTGAGTGCCGTCGACATCGTTGCACGTCCACGCCTCCATCGTGATCACTTTCGAGCTCGCCATATACACTCGAAACGCCACGTAAGCGCCGTCGGGATATTTGCGCGTGAAGACGATGTTGCCGCGCGCGATCACCCGATACGTGCTGTCGATGTTGCGACTGAGGATCGGGATCGCAATCTGTTTGTAATTCGGCATCAGTTTAAAGCCCTTCATCATCTCCGACGTGTAAGGCAGTTCCGCGCCCGACGGAATTATTTTTACCTGCGTATCGTTTTTCGTCGCCAAATATAAACTGTCGTTGAGAATGTTTCGCCCCCATTCGATCGACAACGGCGGCTTCAACAGCGTCACTTCGTCGTCCGACTCGAATTTTTTATCGGCTTCGCTCCGCGCGGAGGAAACGTCGCCGACCATCCTCATATTGTCTTTGATCTCCTCGTATTTGTGGAGATAATAATGATAGACGGCGGCGCCGCGCGCGACCGCCTGATCGGGATCGATCACGACGATCGGCTCGAATCCGAAAAATTTTTTGAGCCGATCGGTCACCATATAAAACTTCGACATGCCGCCGTTGAGAATCACCGCGTCGATCACAACTTTATCGGTGCCGAGCTTTTCAGCCGCCTTGTTGAGCACGTCGAGAATCGGATAAATTATATTTCGAGTGTTCGCCTCGCCCGTGATCTCGTCAATCCGCTTGTAATCGTCAAACTTGAGGTTGAGCCCCATAAACGGATTGAGCAACTCCTCAATCTCCTCGACCGTAAACGTGTCGTCGTAAGCATAGCCCGTCGAGCTGATGTTGCCGCCGATCGGAAAATCATTATCCTCGTCGTCCTCGTCCCAGCCCGACGATACGATGTTTTCACTCTTTCGATCGCTGAGCTCGAGCTTCAACTCCTCGGCGTAAACCCTCAACTGCGGCATGATCGTCTTCTTCTCTCGACGGAGTTTGCTGACGATATCCGCGTGCCGCTCATGCTGTTTGACGTACCGACGGAACATCGCCTCCGCTATCGCATTGTCGAAGTCATCACCGCCGAGCAACGTATATCGGTTCGTCGCAATCTCACTCACTTTTAGAATATCCGACGTCGAATTTCGACGCGCGATCTCATGCAGCGTGATATCGAGCGTGCCGCCGCCGAGATCGAACACCATCACATTTTTTTTCTTACTGAGGTCGAGCACATTCGGAGGAATTTCTCCGTTATGCGCCTGATTGATGAAATCGTAAATGACGGCGTTCGGTTCGCTCAACAGCACGGGGCGCTCCGACTCGTCGTCGTTTTTTATTTTGATCCCCGATATTTCCGCCGCGTCTCTCGTCGCTCGACACATGCTCGAGTCGAAATTCGCCGGCACTGTGATCACCGCGTCGTCGATTTTGGTGCGGAATATTTTCTCCGCGTGTCGAATCATATGCTCGAGTATCCGCGCGGAGATTTGAGCCGGAGTTTTATCGGGCACTTCCGGCGAGAGTCCCACTGCAAACTCCCGCCCCATTTGACTTTTGATCGACTTCGCAACCAAATGCGGTCTGACGGAATATCTTTTCTTTGCGAAGTCGCCGACCACGGTTTTATAATGATGTTCGTCGTCGTAATAAACGCACGACGGCAGCGTCGGTCGTCGTTGCGTATTGAATTTCGCCCCCTCGACGGCGGTGAACGTGTCGACCGCGCGGGGAATTTCCACCACCTTGCTTATGATATCTCCGTTGAGTTTGACATTGATGATTGACAACACGGAATTGGTTGTGCCCAAATCAATTCCGACGCACAGATCGTTGTGCTCCTCTCCTTTAATTTTCATGGCTTTCCTCCTCAATCATCGTCGCCCAGTTCCTTTATTTTGGGACGAGCGATTTGAATATCCTTATCGGTATAAATCCAACCCGGGGAAATGACGCGGACGATTTTTTCATCGTCTTTGTCGGCAAAGGGAGTGCCTTCGTAGTCGCAGAACTCGATATCCGACGCCTTGACGATCTTTTCTTCGTCGAGCTTCATAATCGGATTGATGTGGCTGTCGCGCACAAACTGAATCAATTTTTGCGTGATGATAAACAGACCGCTCAACTCGGGCGGCAATTCGTAATGATTTTTTTTGAGGGTGTTGACGCCTTTGCGGACGCTCAACAGTCCGTCGAGGATGCAACCGTACTTTTCGGAGTTGAGGCGGGAGAAAAATTCGGTGAGCTCCTTCGTCTTACTCTCGCGGAGTGACTCTTCAAATTCGTCCTGGAGTGCTTTAGTGAGGCGTTCGTTGCGCTCGAGGAGAGTTTTCAACCGTTCGATCTCATAAGAGGCGTCCTCGGAGGCAGCGGATTTATTTTTCGAGCCGCGCGCGGGACGTTTGACGGCGCCGCAATACTTTGCAAGGGCGTCGGTGAGGTCGTCGAGGAAATCATTGGCGTAGGCATTTTTGAAGTGCTCGATCAATTTGAGATCGTCGTAGATGTCGAGCTCGGGGTGCCGACAATAGATCATCATCACGCCGATCCGTTCCTGCAATTTATATCGGGAGCCCTCTTGAGTGAGCACGTCCGCCTTGCGATGATTTTTGAATTTGAGGTAATCGTCGGGGTCGGAAGTTTTGAGCGCGGTCATCAATAAATTTGCAAGTTCCTCCGCCCAATCGAGCAGCTCACGACGTTTTTGACGGTGGGAGACGTGGAATTTACGGAACTGCCGAATGATGTCGTAGCCGCGGAAGTCGGTACCGACGGCTTCATTGAGTTTATCGGCGTATTCGCGGGGTTCGGCGTCGGCGTTGAGGCAGAGGATGCCGAACAATTGATTTTCGCGGATCACGTCCTCGTCAAGGTCGTGTCCGTCGATCAGCAGCTGTGTGTCATACCGAAATTCCAACATATCCTTTTCTCCTTTTTATTCTTCATGCGGCTTTGCCGCAATTCATGACTGTAGTACGGTGTAACAGCTTAATCTTTATGTGTGTCATTCTGAGCCGCAAGGCGAAGAATCTCTGAACGTTGGCATGTTTTTCCGCTCTGATATCCTTCGGCAAGCCTTAGGATGACAAGTTTTAGACGTTACAGCGCAGTATGGGCGGCGTCCCCGACGCCCCGTTTCGTCGATTCATGTCCGTCAGGACCATTCATGCGCGAAGCGCAATTCATATATTCCCTCTCAATGCATATAACACAATCCCGACGCATTCGCGCAGGAAGTTGTTGATGCGAATGTACCAGACGTCCGGCGCCGCAATGCCGGATGCGTCGATGCCGGTTTTCTGCGCCACGCGGCCCGCGCGGAACACGTGAAAGTCGGTCGTGACAAAGGCGATCGAAGTGTCTTTGCCCAAATGTTCCTCAATCAGCGCTTTTGAGAACTCGAAATTCTCCTTGGTGCTTTCGGCGCGGTCCTCGAGGAGAATGCGGCTTGCATCGATCCCCTTGCGCTCGATCAGATACTTGCGCATCGCCGACGCCTCGGTGACGCTCTCGCCGCTGCCCTGACCACCCGAAACGACACATACCGCGTCCGGATTCGCTGCAAGCCAGTCTGCCGCCGTGTCAAGACGGTTCGAAAGCACCCACGTCACACGGTCGCCGTGCACCGCAGCGCCGAGCACGATCAGCGCATCGGCTTTGACCTCGTCCGCGCGCTTTGCCGCCGTGCCCATCAGAATGCCCATCACAAGAAAGAACACCGCCGCAAGCCCGTAGCAGCAGAGCAGGAACACCTTCAGAAACGCCCAGAAGCCGTGGTCCATATGGTGTAAAAACGCACCAAGCAGCAAGAGTGGCAAACCGATGATCGCCGGAAGAATCACCCCGAGGTTGAAATTTGACAGCATCGACACGACGAGCGTATCCAGTACCAAAAACGCACCAACCAAGATACATGCGATCCGCAGCATTTTCATAGATGCCTCCTTTCGAAATTCGTTTTGTTTCTTCACCTCATCCACCGCAAGCGGTCCCCCTTCCCCATCAAGGGGAAGGCTTTTGGGAAAGCTGCAAGCGGCTCGTCACCATCAAGGGGAAGGCTTTTGGGAAATCTGCAAGCGGCTCGTCCCCATCAAGGGGAAGGCTTTTAGGGAAAGCTGCAAGCGG
>CALGGP010000053.1 GCA_937915885.1 uncultured Selenomonadales bacterium
CCCTATGTTCCTTGCAGGAACCGAGCGTAGGGGGCGCCGCCGACGCAGGTTTTATCACCCGCGCAATTCGGAATCGGGCGCCGCCGACGCGGGTGGGAATCTCTGTCCTCATTTGGGCGCCGCGCTCGGGGGGCGGGAGCGTCGAGCGGCGCCCTCAAAAAAATCGGCGGCGCCCCTTTCAACCGTCGAGATCAAAATTCTCGTTTCAATCCGAAGTAGGCGGCTCGTTTATCCGAATCATTTACGTCGTGCCACTCACCAAGCAAATACGTCGAATCCGCTATTTCATACTGCGACTTCAATCTCAACGACGCATCGTTCGGATCATACGCCTCCGCCGTCACTTTAAACCGACTCCCAATATTATAATCCAGCCCGACGCCCGGCTTGCCCGCGATCAAGCCCGCCCGCGCATTCAAATCTTTATATTGCTTGCCGACCTGCGCGTTGACGTGATCGCCGTCGCCGATGTCCTCAACCCCGAGCACCAAACTCATATCGTCCTTGTCGAGCTCAACGTTGAAATCCGTATTCCAATCGTCCGCCCCGCCCGAGTACTTCATCTCCAACGACGGCGTCACTTCAATCGACGACGCCTCATCGACCGCGCCGTTCACTTTGCCGAGTAAATTATCCGCCCGCTCCGTCAAATTCCGCGCGTTATGGATCGTCGCCTTCATATCCTCCGCCGTCGAGCGATCGCCGAGCACGCCATCCATATTCTCCGCCATATGCGCGATATTCGCCGACGCCGATGAAATACTCGACAGCGTACTCTTCAAATCCTCCGCCGCTTGAGGATCGCTCACAAGATTATCCATGCTCGTCGCCATGTGCTCGACCGCCTGCATCGTCGTCTCGAGAGAGCCCAGCGCCGAGTTGAGATTTTGCGCCATCTGATTTACGTTGCCTTCATTCGCCGCCGCCATCCGATCGAGCGTGTCCATCAATCCGTTCATGTGATCGGACGCGTTCTTCATGTTTTCGCTCATATCGATCATCGACTGTTGGAACGTCGGATCGCCGATAATATTATTCATCGACACCACGAGCTGATCAACCTTCTCGAGCACTTTATTCATGCCCTCGAACATCGAATCCATGCCCGCCTCGTCCGAACCGTAAAGATAATCGCCGTTCTTGAGCGGCGCGCCTTTACTCCGTTGCGGCAAAATGTTGATGAACTTCTCGCCCATCACGCCCGAGCTTGTGACCGTGACGATCGGATTGGGCGGAATTTGCGCCTTTTCGTTGATCTCCATCGTCACCGTCACGCCGCCGCCGTCATTTTTTATTTCGGTGACTTTGCCGATCGGCACGCCCGCCAGCATCACCGCCGCTTGAGGCTCGAGCCCGATCACCTGTTTGAAGCCCGCGTAGAGAGTATAATTGTCGTCGGAGCCGAAATTAAAATTGCCGAGCGAAAACGCCGTCGCGCATAACATCATAAGTCCTCCGATTGTAAATGCTCCGACCTTTGCCTCTGCATTCATCTTATCACCTCCTCCAATGTCGATTCGATCGCGAAGAAGTTTATCATAGATTTTTTCAATCGTCAAAAGCGGTTGCATTTTTTCTTCATGAAATATAAACTATGCGCGAGAAAAAATTTTGAGGTGAGCCGATTGCAATTACTCTACAACATCGCGGCAATCATCGTCGTGATTTTCATCATCCCGATGTTCATGATCCGCGCGATTAGAGAGAAGGGCTTCGTCGAGAGGATCAAGCAGAGCCTCGGAATGATTCCCGATGTCGCGCTCGAGCCGGTGGCGAAGAAAAATTGCATTTGGGTGCACGCCGCCTCGGTCGGAGAGATCGTCGCGACCAGCCCGTTGATAAAAGAATTTCGTCGAGAATTTCCGAAGTCGCCGATCCTGGTGTCGGTGGTGACGACGAGCGGCTACGAGATGGCTCATCGCATAATCAAGGACGCCGACTCGATTATTTATTTTCCGCTCGACCTGCCGTTTGTCGCCGAGCACGTCCTTCGACGCATACACCCGCGCGTTTTTTTGAATGTCGAAACGGAGCTGTGGCCCAACTTTTTAAAAGCGGCGCGCGAGTTGAGCATACCGGTGATGATGGTCAACGGTCGAATTTCCGACAAGAGCGTCAAGCTGTATAAATATTTATTTTCGATCCTGACGAATATGATTCGGACGGTGAAACTGTTTGCAATGCAGTCGCCGATTGACGCCGATTATATAAAGCAATTGGGCGCGCCCGACGATTTGGTGATCATCACGGGCAATACGAAATTCGATCAGACTTACACCGACGTCACCGCCGAAGAGAAGGCGCAAATTTTGTCGGATATGGGCTTGACGGACGCCGACGGGATTTTATTGGCGGGCAGTTCTCATCGACGCGAAGAGAATTATGTGCTCGGCGCCTTCAAAAAAATTCGTGAGACGCATCCGCGCGCGCGTTTGGTGATCGCTCCGCGCGAATTGTTGAGGACGATGGAAGTCGTCCACATCTGCAAAAAGGCGGGCTTTACGGTTGCGACGCGGACGGAGCTTCAAAAGCGTCCGCCGAACGGTGAGGATATTATAATTCTCGACACGATCGGCGAGCTGGGCAAAGTGTATTCGATCGGCGACGTGATTTATGTCGGAGGCAGTCTCGTCACCCACGGCGGGCATAATATTTTGGAGCCGGCGGCGCACGGCAAGGCGATCATCGTCGGCTATCACATGGAAAATTTCAAGGACACTCACGCGCTGTTCAAAAATCGGGACGCGTGCATCACGGTCAACAGCCCGAAGGAGTTGGCGGAGCGCGCGGCGATTCTTTTCGACGATCCCGAAGAACGTCATCGGCTCGAGGCTGAAACGATTGCGATCGTCAAAGAAAATCGCGGGGCGTCGCGCAAGTCGGCGATCCTTCTTCGACAGATGTTGACGGATTATGAGGCGCAGGAAAATGCAAAGCACGTCCGCACGACGGAAAAAGTTGAAAATCTGCAGACGTATTTTATTCATATGGTCAACGGCAAGCAGACGAAGGGTCTGACGATGCATCTGGTGATGGCGGTGCTGTATTTGTTTTCGCTGATTTACGAGCAGTTGATCAACATTCGGCTGTTGGGATTCAAGTTGGGATTGTCGAGCCGACAGCAGTTGAGTTGTTTTGTGATCAGTTTAGGGAACATCACGGTCGGAGGGACGGGCAAAACTCCGACGGCTCAACGGTTGGCGCGCGACATTCGAGACATGGGATATCGGGTCGTAATTTTAAATCGCGGTTATCGAGCGAAGTGGCATGGCGAAGTCGGGATCGTGTCGGACGGAAAAAAATTGCATATGGACGCGGCGGAGGCAGGCGACGAGGCGTACATGCTCGCGAAGCATCTGCCGAATGTGCCGGTGCTGATCGGCGCTCAACGGGCGGTGACGGGGCAATATGCGATAGAACATTTCGGGGCGGAGGTGGCGATCCTCGACGACGGCTATCAGCATTGGCAGTTGAAGCGCGACATTGATATATTGTTGGTGGACGCGGTGAATGTATTCGGCAACGGCTATTTACTTCCGCGCGGAACATTGCGGGAGTCGATGTCGCACATCAGTCGGGCGAACGTATGTTTGATGACGAAGGTCGATCAGGCGGCGGCGGGCTCGTGCTCGTACATTCGCGAGACGGTTCATAAATATAATAAGGACGCTCAGATCGTCGAGAGCATTCATCAGCCGCGATGCTTTATTCCGTTGGCGGATTGGTACGTCAACTTGGCGGGCGAGGGCGTGAACGTCGAGAAGATCAAGGGGAAAAAAATAATGGCGGTGTCGGCGATAGGCAATCCGGCGTCGTTCGAGCGGACGTTAAAAGATTTGGGCGCGGAGATAATAGAAAGCCTGCGATATCCGGATCATCACGACTACACGATGAAAGAGATGGAGGATGTACTTCAGCAGGCGGAGGCGCAAGGCGTAGAATCGATAGTGATCACGGAAAAAGACGCGGTGAAAATCCCGTTGGAGGTGGCGAAGGCGAATTGGAACATTCCGATCTACGTGATCTGCGTGGAAGTAAAATTTCAAATCGGGGCGGAAGAATTTCAACGGGAGCTCAAACGACAGCTCGAGGAAAAATTAGGGGCTCGTCCATAAATTTTTCAATCCCAATCGTCAGAGCTATCAGGGGGTGACGGAAAAAATTTTTTTCATTCCCGCCCACCCACCCTTGAAAAAAATTTTTTCAAAAGAGACGGCGCCCTTAAAAACACTCCGCGCGGACGGAAGAATTATTCTTTGAGGGGTCTGATATGCGGCTGCAATCTATCAATTTCGATCATCACCTCGCGCCCGCGTAATATATCTGACTCAAACATTCGATTCCACGGAAATACTACCAACAAATCTTCCGAGCCAGCGAACGGCGGAAAATTCCTCTCTACAAACCGCTCGAGCAATGCCGTCGTCCGTCCGCTCACCGCCTCCATTTTATCGCCGAGCTTGCCGTAATATCCATCGCCGCGCAACCACGTCAATTGCCGCGCCATGGTATTTCTCACGTTCGCTTGATACGCCCAATCATCCAAGTATCTAGTAAGCAATAAGTCGTCGACTGCTCCATCGGTCATCATCTTGCTCAACTCCGCCGTCGACAACACAAAGCCCGTCGAGTTCGTTGCCGTGTTCCAACCCGCATACGCCTTCAACTTGAAAAGCAAACCCCGATCGCGGAGCGCTTCCATCAACGCATTGTCCGAGCCGTTGGCGAAGGCGATATCCGCCACCGCGACTTTATATCCTTTGCTGACGTAATCTCCAACCATGTCCGCAAAATATTTCGCGCCCTCACGAGTATTGCCGTCGTTTAAATCGCTGCCCGCCTCGAACGTGCGACCGTCGGGGTTGGTGTTGACGGCGAGCACGAAGTCCGCGCGCTCGGGCGAAGGTACTTTCATTGCGCCCGTCGCCGCGATCGCCGCATTGATCGACTCTTCAATCGTCACGTCCGAGTATGACGGGATCGTTTGACCGCCGCGACCCCAATTATATCGGACGAACACGAACGGCACATTGTTTAGCCGCTCATTGATCGCACGCGTGATCATCATCATCCCGACCTCGTCGATGCCCGCGATCGATTGAAACGTTTCCTTGCCGAGCTTGTCGGCGTACTTCGTCAAGTACCGACTTTCGAGATGCGTCTGACAATACGGCGCATTGTCGTCGCGACCGAGCAGAAGGTAATTAAAATTTTTTTCCTTGGCGAGATCGATCAAAATTTTATTGGCGTCGAAATTTTTCTTGCGTCGATTCATCCAATCGCTGAGAGCATTTTTCGGGATCAACTTTTCGAGGAATGCAAATTCTTTTTTCTCTCGACGGTTGAGTCCTTCGATCTCTTGCTTGTCGATCAACGCGGTGTATCGAAAAATATCCGCGCCGTAACTGCGATAATACTCCGGCTCCTCATGCCCCGACAGTGCTCCCGTCCGTGGCGTGCGCATGATCGAGCTAAAGACGTAGATCGGCAAATTTTTATGATCCTTATGAAATTCTCCGAAACGGGCGGCGCGTTCGGCAATCAATTGCGGCTCGTAATCGTGTTTGCGCGAGCCGACGAGACTGCCGTAGAGCATGGAGTCGGCGGAGATCACCGCCGCGCGGAGGTCTTTATAATTGTCGGCTTCGTTTTCGAGCCACTCCCAAAGCAATTCGGGATTGCCTAGTTTGTCCCGACTGCCGAGCATATCTTTAGGCGGCACGATCACTTCATAGCCGAGCTTCTGAGCGACTTCGACGGTTTGTTTATCGGTAATTGGTCGATTATCGAGCGGAATATAAATGATTTTTCCTGGGACGCCGTCGAATTTTTTCTTCGCCTCGGACGGCGGGCTGAGCAGAATGATTAGACATAGGACGGCGCAAAAAATTTTCAGCAGTTTGATGATACTCACTCCTTTTTTTGATAATAGAAGCCGGCGACGATGATCGCGATCCAGATCGGCATGACGATAACGGCGAGCCTCATATCGTCGATGGTCGCCATCATCGCGACGACGCCTATCATAAACGCCATGCAAAGGTAATTCGTCAGAGGATAGGCGATCGAATGAAATTTGGTCGGGTGATTGGTGCGCGCGCAATGCTGTTTGAATTTGAGGTGAGTGACGACGATGATGAACCAACTGATGACGACCGCGCACGTCACGACCGAGAGCAGATACATAAAAATTTGCCCCGGGAAAAAATAATTGAGGGCGACGACAATCAGCGTGAGCCCCGACGAGATCAAGATGCCGTTGACGGGAACTTTGCGGCTCGACAGTTTGTATAAAAATTTGGGAGCGCCGCCGTTCTCTGCGAGGCTGAATAACATTCTCGAGTTTGAATAGATAGCGGAGTTGTAGACGCTGACGGCGGCGGTGAGCACGACGAAATTCAAAATATGAGCGGCGGCGGGGATGCCGACGTTGTCAAAAATCTGAACGAAGGGGCTGGCTTCCATGCCGACGAGGTTCCAAGGCCAGAGTGCCATCAAAACGATCATGGTTCCGACGTAGAAGATCAAAATTCGATAGATGACTTGATTGATGGCGCGCGGGATCGATTTGTCGGGATTCTCCGCTTCGCCCGCAGTGATGCCTATTAATTCAATCCCGCCGAATGAAAAGAGTACTGGGACGATCGCGACGATCATGCCCCAAATGCCGTTTGGAAAAAATCCGTCGTTGATCCAGAGGTTGGAGAAATTATCGGGAAATGGGCGGGCGTCGGTGAAGAGCAATCCGAGCCCGAAGACGATCATACAGACGATCGCGGAGACTTTGATCAGCGCCATCCAAAATTCGATTTCGCCGTACATGTTGACGTTGATCAAATTGATCGATGTGATGATGATGATGCAAACGAGCGCGGCGATCCAATGAGGAAGGTCGGGGAGCCACCAACTGACGTAGATCGAGACGGCGGTGAGCTCCGCCATCGAGACGATGATGTAGAGGAACCAATAATTCCAACCGGCGACGAAACCGGCGAGCGGACTCCAATATTTGGAGGCGTAATGGCTGAAGGAGCCGGCGACGGGCTCATCGACGGACATTTCTCCGAGCATTCGCATGATGAAAAATATTATGATGCCGCCGATGAGATAACTCATGATGACGGCGGGACCCGCCATTGAGATTGTGGAGGCGGAGCCGTAGAAGAGACCGGTGCCGATGGCGCCGCCGAGCGCGATCATTTGAAGGTGGCGATTTTTGAGACCGCGATGCATTTTTTGTTCCGAAATTTTACCTCACTCCTTTAATCCCGCCCACCCAC
>CALGGP010000054.1 GCA_937915885.1 uncultured Selenomonadales bacterium
ACTCTATTCGGCGGTGCGGGCAATGATACCATTCACAGTTCGGGAGTCAACGCATTAATCGATGCGGGCGACGGCGATGATTACATTCGCAACTATAATACTTCTGATAATGCGACCATCAAAGTTGGTGCCGGCAATGACACCATCGATCAGCGAAATTCTATGCTCATCGTTCATCCCGGCGCAGGCTCGACCGTCGTCAAGTATTATATCGATAATGAGATCAATATAGTTCTAGACGGAGGCGGCGGCAATCTCACATTTGAGTCTCATAACTCATCGACTGCTACTGTTGCCTATCGTTTCATCGGCGTCGATGACACCATTTCTAACTACGAAGGCGATAATGTCATTGATTTCGGTAACGCGCTCGTCGATGGCATTTCCGCCGATGGCGAAGATATCATCTTTCGTATCGGTTCCGCTCGGATCACCGTCAAAAACATGCGCGGGAAAGCTATTACTTTTAGTGATGTACTCGGTACAGCGACTAACATTTATGCGCCTAACAATCAAACGCCGCTCGAGACGATTAAACGCTTTGTTCATTCGCTCTCCGACACCGACGAATCCGACAGCACACGCGCGCTTGACGAAGCAGTTCGTGTGTGTTCAAATTTCAACGGCATTCAAGACGCAATCGATCATTTCATTGCCGATTGTCGAGATATAAATGATGCCTATCGATTCCTAGTTGAAAAATGCGGTATTTTGCTTGATAATGCTGACACAGGTGCGATCACCGGTTGGGATGCGGGCGGTTTGACCGTCAAGACAGATAAGAATATTATCGATGAAACGAGCGAAGCAAATTATCCTGCCGAAACTTCGTTCACTCGCAACGGCTTCACTTTTTATGTCCCAACACAAAATTCGATAGATGACGAAGAACAGTTGATCGTGCGCGGACTCTACAGTTGGTGGCTCGAAGGAGCTCTCGATCTCATTGAAGAATCTTACGGACTCAATTTCAACGAAGGTGCGCGATTTAATTTCGCTGATTTGAATATGTATCATGACAGCTCTGAATCGAAAACGGGCAATTTCAGTAGCGGATGGAGCAGCTCAGACGGCGAGCGCGATTATTGGGCAAAACTCAACCTTAACATGGCAAATATCTCGTTGGACTCCGATGATCCGACAGGTGGTGGTCTTGATCGGACGATCGCGCACGAAATGACTCACGCAATGCATCAATCGTATTTTAACGCTTTTGAGCCTCGATTCCTCCACGAAGGACTTGCCGATCTCACCTGCGGCGTTGATCGCAAACGGAGAAGCAGTATCATCGAATTGGCAGACGACGCGGATTCGCTTGCAGCGGCTATCAGACTCGATAATGTGAAACCAAGTAGCGGCGATCTATATTCTACCGGTTATATGTTTTTGAGATACTTGGCGAAGGCAGGCTCTGATTCATCAGGCTCGACGAGCAATAATCTTTTCGATGACGGCTCCAATGGTCAAGCCAATGAAAAAATTTATCACATCGATCATTGGCTAAAATATGGCAACCAGCTGAGCTATAATCGCGATGTTAAACACTACATCGGCATCGGCGACGCGGCGTTGTCGGTCGACGACGGCGAAAACGTTGCAGTCTGGCTCAACGGTTGGGACGGCAAGACTTATGACAACGTCAAAAATCTCGACGGGAGCAATGCGCGGAGTGAGGCGATTCTTGCCGGCAACGATCGAGACAATGAGATTCGGGGCGGCTCGGGGACGAATTTGATGTGGGGCGGCGACGGCGGCGACGACACGCTTTATGGAGGCGCGGGCGGCACCACGTATTTTTATTTGTACAACAACGGGGCGGACGTGATCGAGAACGCGCGCGACGACGATGTGATCAATCTGCTCAACATCGGGCTTGAGGAAATTAATTTTGCCGATATTCATATGGATAATGATTCGATCAAAATCGGAATGAACGACGGCGGCTCGATCAAAGTCAACGGCACCGCCGATGTGATTTTTCAATTGAATAACGGGGTGGGCTTCCGCGCGGAGCGGGCGACGGGCGGTTGGCGTTTGCGTTGAGGGACGGAGTGATTTAATGTCATTGACAATCGGATTGAAGAAAGAAGTCGCGGGCGTGTCGACGGCGGAAACGTCGGCGGTCGCAATGGGCAGCGGCAGTTTAAAAGTGCTGGCGACGCCGTCAATGATCGCGCTGATGGAGCGGGCGGCGTCGGAGCTCGTCGATGAAAATCTGTCGTCGGAGCAAACCAGCGTCGGGATATCGCTCAACGTCAAACACATCGCGGCGACGCCGATCGGATTAAAACTCCGCGCGGAGGCGACGATCACATCAATCGAAGGGCGGAAAATAATTTTCGACGTTCGGGCGTTTGACGAGCGCGAGGAGATCGGCTCCGGCACTCACGAGCGCTTCATCGTCGATCGGAAAAAATTTCAATCGAAGGCGGATGGGAAAGGGTAAAAATTATGGCGTATTTTAATAATCGCGACGAATACGCGGTGGTCAACGGCACGTCGGACGGCGATACGATTTACAATTCGACGGGCGCGGATCACGCGACGATCAACGGCGCCGCGGGCGACGACTCGATCCACAATTGGGGCGACGACGTTCTGATCGATACGGGCGACGGCAACGATATCGTTTACAACGGCGAGGACGCCGACGGCGTGACGATTCTGACGGGCGCGGGCGATGACACGGTCGAGAATTGGGGCGAAGAAATTTTGATTCGTCCCGGCTCGGGCAGCAATCTCGTGCGGATTTACGGCAACAATTACATGGAGTTTAATCTCGACGAAAGCGACGGCTTGACGGCGATCGGCAACGAGCTCGAATACGACGCCAATGTTAATCGCTACGTCGGAGTGGGGAGCGCGACGCTCGAGGTCGACGACAATGCGGGCGACGTTTCGATCTGGCTCAACGGTTGGGACGGAAAAACTTACAACGGGATCACGGTGCTCGACGCCGACGACGCTCGGGGCGCGGCGATATTGGCGGGCAATGATCTCGAAAATCAGATTTACGGCGGCGAAAATAACTCGTCGATGTGGGGCGGCGCTGGCTCTGAAAATGACACGATGCACGGCGGCGACGGTCGGAACATGTATTTTTATCTGTACGGCAACGGTAACGACGTGGTGACGGACGCCAACGACGACGACGTGATCAATCTGCTCAACATCGGGCTCGAGGAGATCAACTTCAACGATATCGAGATGGACAGCAATTCGATCAAGATTGGGATGAATGACGGCGGCTCGATCAAAGTCAACGGTCGGGCTGATGTGATCTTCCAATTGAATAACGGCGTGGGCTTCAAAGCGGATCGCTCGACGGGAGGCTGGCGCTTGAGTTGAGGCTCATAAAAATATTTTTGCTGTTGACGTTGACGGTCGCGCTCGGCGGCTGCGGATTGCTCGAAAAAAAAATCGCGGTGACGGCGGTCGAGCAGAATAAAATTATAAAAGAGATTCCGGCGCGGGCGGGGCTGCCGCTGACGATCCGATTCATACACTCGGTGCAGAAGACGCCGGTCGAAGAGGATTTAGAGTTTGACGGGGCGGAGTGGATCGTGCATCGGACGCGGTACAAATCGCAAGGCGTCGGGCTGCCGTTCATGGAGTCGGACGGGGAATTTCGACGTGAGGGCGATTGGTTTGTGATGGACAGGATGGAGCGACGGATAAAAAATTTGAGCCTGCGGACGGGCGTCGGCACTCAACTTACATTGGAACTCGACGGCGAAACGATCGAACTGTATAAAATTTTTGAGCCCGGCACTCGGATCGATCTCGTCGTCGAATAAATACTCCCGACGGTTTGAAAAAGGGCGCCGCCGACGCTCCCGCCCCCCAATGTCGGCGCCCAACGGAGTCCGGCATGCCCACCCGCGTCGGCGGCGCTCTTGGTTCGATTTCCCGCCGCCAATTTGGGGCTGCGCCTTCGGAGTGACGGAAAAATTTTTTCGACCCGCCCTTCCGTTGAAGGCTTCGACTTTAATAAACGACGAGCGCCGTCAGCGCGGGGCGGGTACCGCTTCAATGGTTGGGCGTTGCAATCCGAGGACGACGATTTTTATCCCGTCCGCCCGTTGAAGACTTCGGCTTTAGAAACGACGAGCGCCGTCAGCGCGGGGCGGGTACCGCTTCAATGGTTGGGCGCTGCAATCCGAAGACGACGATTTTTATCCCATCCGCCCGTTGAAGACTTCGGCTTTAGAAACGACGGGCGCCGTCAGCGCAGGGTGGGTACCACGGGCTAAGTTTGGGCGCTGACCTCGGGGGGCGGGAGCGCT
>CALGGP010000055.1 GCA_937915885.1 uncultured Selenomonadales bacterium
TGTTGAGCGAGCTGACCAGTCACACGGCGGCGACGAATATGATCGGACCGCTCGGGATCACGGCGGCAATCGCGGCGGGATATTCTCCGATCCCCGTCGCCGTCGGCATTGCCCTTTCGTCGAGCTTGGGATTTATCATGCCGGTCTCGACGCCTCCGAACACGATCGTTTACGCCTCGGGCTACGTGCCCATCACGAAGATGATGAAGGGCGGCGCGCTGATCGATCTGATCGGCATCACCTGTATCACCATCCCGCTGGTGATTTACTTCGTCAGTTGGATTGTCGGCTGAACAGAAAGGTTTGATGAAATTTGGCTATGACTTTTAATCAGGGCGCAATCACGACGACCGGCAGAACCCTCGACGTGGCGATCAGCGGCGAAGGTTTTTTCCGCGTCACATTGCCCAACGGTGACTTCGCCTATACTCGCGACGGCGCCTTTGTCCTCAGCAGCGACGGAATTTTTATCGCCAACTACGTCGGCAACAAACAGAATAGTGCTCAGAACACTACCTTGGGCTACCATCTTTCAGACGAGATCACCATCCCGCCGGAAGTTGATCCCAATTCGATCACCATCGACAACAACGGCGCGGTGTCTTACATTCAAAACGCTCATCGAGTGTCGGCGGGAACCATAAGCGTTTATCGCTTTGACGATCCCTCGAAACTGCTCTCGATCGGCAATGACCTGTACATGTCGACCGACGATTCCGGAGGCGCAACCTTGATCGACTTCGCTGTCGACAACGAAACGACTTCTCTTATTCAACGCAGTCTCGAAAATTTGTCCGTCAACGTCAACGGCACCGACGTCGCCGACACGCTCAACAATCCCGTCAAACAAATCGTCTACGGCGATCCCGTGCAAAAAATTGTTTTTACCGCAGACTCCGTCGCAAACGTCGATACTGTCTTTTTTACCCAGGGCGCCATTGAAACCGTCGACAATCCCATCAGCCTTGCGATTAACGGCGAAGGATTCTTCCGAATTACATTGCCCAACGGCGACTTCGCTTATACTCGCAACGGCGCCTTCACCCTCAGCAGCGACGGCGTTATTATTCTTGCCGACGAACATGCCGGTTGGATAGAAGGCTATCATCTCTCCGACGAAATTTCCATACCGACCGGCGTCGATGTCAATTCGATCACCATCGACAGCAACGGCGCGGTTTCTTACATTCAAAACGGCGCACGCGTCCAAGCCGCGCGGATTTCGCTCTATCGCTTCCAAGATCAAAGCAAACTCCAACCGATCAATCTGGTCGACACTCATATTTTCCGCGCCACCGACGACAGCGGCTCCGTCACTCAGATAGATTTGTCCACGAGCAGCGCCTCGACGCTCGTGCAGGGCGCGCTCGAGCAAACGTCTGCTCGTATCATCAAAATTTACGATGATCCGTCGATGAGCGATGTCCAATTTTCTTCGCTCGAAAAAACCGATCGCCCGATCGATTTGGCAATCAGCGGCAAAGGATTCTTCCGTATCACGCTCCCAAACGGCGACTTCGCTTATACTCGCAACGGCAATTTTACTCTCGACAGCGATGGCGTTTTCGTCCTTGCTGACGAACATTTCAAGTGGGGCGGTTACCATCTTGCTGACGAGATTACCATCCCCGCCGACGTCGATATCAATTCGATCACGATCGACAGAGCCGGCACGGTCTATTATGTCCAAAACGGCGAGAAAAAGATTGCAGGGACGGTGTCAATTTATTGCTTCGTCAACACGAGCGGGCTCGAGCCGATCAATTCTGTCGACAATCAACTTTTCAGAGAGACTGTCTTCAGCGGAACCGCAACTCAAGTCGAGTTTTCTACGCAAGGCGAAGTGACTGCGATTCTTCAGGGATATCTCGAGCGCGATGCGTTTCAAGTCGTCAACCACTACGGGACGACTGTTGAGCTCGATGGCGGGCAAGGCGATGATTCTCTCCTCAACGACGAGGCAAGTACGACACTGATTGGCGGCGACGGCGATGATACGATTGTCAATGCCAATAAACTTTCGTTGCTCGACGTGCCGATCGCGACGCTCGAGGCGACGGGCAATCCTCTCGACATTGCCCTCGACGGCGAAGGATTTTTTAAGGTTTCGCTCGATGACGGCTCAATCGCTTACACTCGAAACAATTCATTCACCCTCGACGCCGACAATCGCATCGTCGGTGCCAACGGTTATTTGCTCTCAACGCTCGACGCCGCTATCACCGTTCCCGCGCTCGACACCTTTACAATCGATCGCGGCGGGCAAATGACATACGTCGACAATGACGCGACGATCACGCTCGGAGAAATTTCCGTTTATCGATTCGCCAACGTTGACGGGCTCGCTTCGCTCGACGACGGCTTGTATTCGGCAACGACTTTGAGCGGCGCGGGGTCTCTGCTCGAGTTCTCTTCGCAGGGGATCGATACGGCTGTTATTCAGGGCTATGTTGAGAAGTTCGTCATACGCGACGAGCCGAATTACTTGACGGCGATCGACGGCGGCGCGGGTTCCGACGTGATTGACAACGTGCTCGGCGATTTTGTTTCGATCGGCGCGGGCGACGGTGACGATACGATCGTCAATAGCGGCAACCTCGTATCGATTTTCGGAGGCGCGGGCGCCGATTACATTTACAATCTTTCTTCGGCGAACGTCGACACTGTTTTTGGAACGGACGATCCGCTCAACTTGACGATCAACGGCGACGGATTTTTTAAAGTCGTGCTCGACGATGGGAGCGCCGCTTACACTCGCGACGGCAACTTCCATCTTGACAGCGACGGCTATATCGTCACGGCGGACGGCAGTCGTCTCGCCGACGAAATTGCCATCCCGCCGGAAGTTTATCGTGATATGATCGTTATCGCGCGGGACGGCGCCGTTTCTTACACGCAAAACGGTCGGACGGTGCAGGCGGGCAGCATTGTCGTTTATCAATCGGATTCGGACACGTCGAATGAGACCACGTTCCTCACGCAGGGGACGGCGGTCGAAAAGATTTTCAAAGAAACGGGCAGCCCGTTCAGCTTGGCGATCGACAACGAAGGATTTTTCAGGATTACATTGCCCGACGGCGGCTTCGCTTACACTCGCGACGGCAACTTCCGCCTCAACAGCGACGGAGTTTTCGTCACGGCGGACGGCTATCATCTTGCCGACGAGATCACCATACCGATCGATGTTTCGCGCGCTTCGGTTGTTATCGCTCGCGACGGCACCGTTTCTTACACGCAAAATGGGCAATCGGTACAGGCGGGCACCGTCGCCGTTTATCGCTTCGTCAATCCCGACGGTTTAGAAGCGATCGGCAATAATCTCTTTCGTGAGACAACATCGAGCGGCTCGTCAATGCAGATCGAATTTGTAGCGCCGGGCGAGACGAATTTTATTATGCAGGGCGTTGTCGAGTTGAGCGGCACCGTCGAAAACGGCGGGCGCCTCGTGACGATTGACGGCGGGCTCAACGACGATCGGATCACGCTCGAAGGATCAAATCAGATGCTCATCTACAGATCGGGCGACGGCAACGACACGGTTTGGGGCGCGGATTTAAACGACAGTCTTAGTGTTGTAGGCGGGACGATCGATCGGACGGTGATGAGCAACGGCAATCTGATCGTTTCGATCGGCGATGGCTCGGTGACATTTGTCGGCTCTCCTCAAATTGATATCGGTGAAGAAGCGGACGCCGACGCCGATTCAGATAGCGACGCCGATTCAGATAGCGATGCAGATGCGGACGCCGATGCAGATTCTGATTCTGATGCTGATTCTGACACCGATGCTGATTCTGATTCCGACGCTGATTCTGATAGCGATGCTGATTCCGACGCCGACGCCGATTCAGATAGCGATGCGGATTCCGACGCCGATGCAGATTCCGATGCAGATTCCGATTCTGATTCTGATTCCGATTCTGATGCAGATTCCGATTCCGATGCAGATTCCGATGCAGATTCCGATGCAGATTCTGATGCAGATTCTGACTCCGATTCTGATTCTGATTCCGATTCCGATGCTGATTCTGATTCCGACACAGATTCTGATTCCGACGCCGATTCTGATTCCGACACAGATTCTGATTCCGACGCCGATTCTGATTCCAACGCCGATTCTGATTCCGACGCCGATTCTGATTCCGACGCCGATTCTGATTCCGATGCTGATGCTGATGCTGATGCTGATTCTGATGCCGATTCCGATTCTGATTCCGACGCCGATTCTGATTCCGATGCAGATTCGGACGCCGACGCCGATGCCGATTCCGATCAATGCAACTGTGATTGTGACGTTTGTAAAGATAAATGCCGGTGCCGCAATTATAATCCCACCGTCCCCGCCGACGAAGCCAACACCACCTCCGAAGGCGTCATCTTCGACCCGCGCACGCCGAAGACCGTCTACGTCAGCAATCCGTTCAGCGGCATCGTCGACGCCTCTAATTTCTCCAACAACGTCAATCGCATCGACGCCGCCTCCGATAACGAGCCCGTCATTCTTCAGGCGGGGGCGCAATCGACCGAAATTTTCTCCGGCTCCGGCTTCTCGACGCTGATCGGCGGCGACGGCAATGATACTCTCTACGGAGGCAAGGGCAAAAATACTTTCGTGTTCGAGCGCGGCGGCGGTAAAGACGTGATCGGCAACAAAAAATCCAACCAACATTCGACCTGTTATGATGCCGACGACAAAGTTGTGATCCTCGGCGGCGACGGCTTTTCAAAGGACGACGTCACCATCAGCGACAAGAAGGGCGTCGTCACCGTCACGTTCAATGACAATAAGAGCGACAAGCTTACCATCAATCGGAGCGACACGTTGAGCGCGGTGCAATTCTACTTCGGCACGGATTATATGAGCGCGCTCGAAGGCGAGGCGTTCAGCTACGGCGCCGACGACGATGTGTCGGTGAGCGCCAACGGCAAGACTTTGACGGTGAAGGTCGGCGTCGGCAACGATACAATCAGCGCGGCGGATATTTCCTCCAACGCAAAGACGCTCGACGGCTCGACGGCGGGCGCGGACTTATATTTGCGCGGCAACGGGCAATCGAACGTGATCATCGCCGGTGACGAGGGCGCGACGCTCGACGGCGGATATAATTATGCCAAGGATAAGGCGACGAACGATAAACTCTACGGCGGCGCGGGCGCTGATGTGTTCGTGTTCGACGGCGGCAAGGATGTCATCTACAATTACGCGTCGAATGATCGGATCGTCTGTGATGATGGCTTCGACGGCGTGAAGATCAAGGGCTATGATGTCGTGTTGCAATCGGGCAAAAATAAATTGACGATCGAAGAGGGCGTCGGCAGAAATATTTCGATCACCGACGGCGACGGAGTGACTTCGACCTACAGCTTCTCGAAAACGAACAAAACATTCGAGACGGCGTTGATCGAGACGAGTGAACAGCTGCCGACGGGCGATCGTTGGCTCGACGACGGTGGCAATTCGGACGCGTTGTCGGAGATCGTGACGCCGAAGGCGGTCGGAGCGATCGGCTCGAACGGCGCCAAAAACAATTTCAGCTTAAACGAGATGAGTGAACGGTTGCCGACGGGCGATTGCGCATTGGACGATGGCGGCAATTCGGACGCGTTGTCGGAGATCGTGACGCCGAAGGCGCTCGGAGCGCTCGGCTCAAACGGCGTTGAAAAAATTTTTGCAGGCGGTACCAAAAACAGTTTCAGCGTGCTCGGGACGAGTGAACAGTTTCAAGCGAGCGGCAGGAAAAATGCGATCAACGGTATGATGTAAAATGCGATCGAAAGTATGACGGCGAGCGCCAGGTAAAAAATTCCGAGCGGGCGATCGAACATCGCTCCGAAATTTTTCCGCCTCAACACGACGAGCGCGAGGATCAATCCGACGACGCTCAAGCCCGCTCCTCTTTGAATGTTCGGCGTTGAAAATTTCAATTCGATAACACAGTTACCCTTCGGAGCATCGAAACCGATGAAGCCTCCGAAGATTTTTTTTGTCGGCGTCTCAATGCCGTCGATGAAACAGTGCCAACCGACGTCGAAGGGGATCGGCAAAAAGATCGTGCCGCCGTCGGGAGCGTCGCGTCGAATTTCAATCGAATTATTATCGACGCGGACGATCTCGACGGAATTTTTTTCGTTGAGCGCATCGCACTCCGCGCGGAGCAACTCTATATCGAGCCCGCCGATGTGCACGCCGCCGTCGAAATCGTAGCCGTCTTCGGTGGTAAATTCAATCTCGACGGTCTGATTGTCGAAGGCGCCGAGATCGATCAGATTATTGTTGTGCTTGGCGGGATAAATGCGATTGTCGGTCTCGTCGTTATCGGGGATGACAAACTCGTTGCCGTTGACCTTCAACGAAAAATGTTTTTTCTTATTGGGCTCGCTCTCGTCGGCTTGCGACTCACCGAAAAGATACAGCTCGCGCCGCCCGACGACGTTGATCAGAATTTTATCGTCGACGACATTAATCGGATATTGAGTGATGAGCTCGACTTCGCGCCCGACGATCGCATTGAAAATATTATTTTGGACATCGAAAGTATTTTTATCGATGTCGACATCGTGAGCGACCGTCAAACCGATCGGAAACGTGATGCGATGATTGAACCAGCGGACGGTTTTGACGGAATGATCCTCGTCGAAAAGATCGGGGTTGCGCGCGTCCTTGACGGTGAAGGAGTGACGAACATTCAAGAGGGCGTCGGTGAAAAGACTGCCGCCCGTGTCGAAGACGCTTTGTCGATCCGAACAACTGTAGCCGAGCGCGCGGAAGGTTTTTTTGGTTTGATGAGACATGCCGCCGTGAAACGCGCAGAGCGCATAAGTTTCGGTGACGTAGGCGTAATTGTTTTCAAAGTCATTGTTGATGTCGCGGGTGCGTTCGAGCGGATTGCCTTTATATTGATCGATCTCGAGCGCCAAATCGGAGGCATTCAAAATATATTTGTTGTAGTGATCGGGAAGGAGCTCGAGGTTGGCAAAATTGGGCGCGAACCAAAAATATTGCATGAGAAAAACTTCGAGCGTGACGAGCGCGGCGAAAATGAACCAACGGTTGGTGCGTCGTAAGTTGAAGCCGTAGAAGAAAAGAAGGGCGGCGACGACCCCCGCGACAACTATGAACAGCGCCAGATCGCTTTTTCCGGCATCTCTGCAGAGATTGACGCCGAGGACGACGAACGCGATCTGCGTGATGAGCGGCAGGAAATTTGGTTTCAACAGTTTGTTGTCGAGGATCGAAGGATTTGACTCGAGTGCGGCGAGAAAAAT
The DNA here is from genome assembly GCA_937915885.1 of uncultured Selenomonadales bacterium. Lineage (GTDB taxonomy): Bacteria > Bacillota > Negativicutes > Selenomonadales > Selenomonadaceae > Quinella. The sequence continues at coordinate 7,267 of CALGGP010000055.1, forward strand.
TTCGAGCAGGACGAAATTCAGAATGAAAACGAATCGGACGGGCCACTGTTGATGTGAGCCGCCGTGCATCAAAAGTTCGGTGCCCGGGACGAAGACGGCGAGCATTATGATCCCGAAAAGCAATCGATGATAGAGGCGCAAATTTTTCCACGAGTACGAGATGACGGCGATCGGAAGGCAGGCGGCGCTCAAGAAGGCGAGCGACCAACAGAGAAGGTCGAAAACGTATTTTTCGTCGAAAATGTGTAAGGCGCCGATTGCTCTGATGTAAGTGGCAAGGGCGCCGCCTTCGATGCCGGCGTTAAAGCGATCGGAATCATTCAAAGAGAGCACCGACGGCATGAAAAACATTGCGCTCATCGAAAGCGCGGCGACGGTCGAGAGGATCAGCAGTCGACACTTACTCCAAAATTCCGCGCGGAGCGTCGTCGAGTAGAAGAGAGCGACGGAGGCGAAAAACATGAAGGTGCAGATCATGGCGCCGACGTAATACGAATGAGCGACGGTAAGAGTGAGCATGACGATGTATAAAAGCGGCTTGCCGCGCTCGAGCAGGCGGTAGAATCCGAGCATGAGGACGGGAAAAAGGATCGCGCTGTCGAACATTACGTATTCGATTTGATAATAGATGAGAGCGCAGGAGCCGGAGCCGTAGAGGACGGCGGCGAGGATTTTATATTGGCGCGGCACGTCGAAACGATTGGTGAAGACGTACATCGACAGCGCCATGCAGATCATTTTGAAGAGGATCAGGAGCGAAACGGATTGCAAAATGTTATGGCGTTCGGAAAGGAGAATGGGCAGGTTGAAGGGCTCAATCAAAGTCGGCAAATTCCATGACGGGATGCCGCCGAGGATATGCCACTCGATGGTAGAGACGGCAACGTGCCGGAATAAATCCCATTGAGCGTAGAGAAAAGGAATGCCCTGCGCGGACATATCGCCCCAAGCGAGGAGGCGATCGCCGAAGGGGAAAATGCCTTTGATTGCGAAGGTGCTCAACGTGAGGGTAGAAATGATGCCGATGATGGCGGCGGCGTTAATGAGATGATATCGCATAAAAAAAATCCTTTCGGTCAGGACAACGAAAAAACGATCACGCCGACGATGATCAAAGCGAGCGCAAAGATTTTTCGTCGTGTGATCTTTTCGTTGAGCAGTCGGACGCTGAGAACGGTGACGTAGATGTAGCTCATCGAGCCGAGCACGGCGCCGAGCGAAAGCGGCAGCACTTTGTAAGAATAGATCGTGATGAAGGTCGTGATGAACATCAAAAAATAGGCGGCGATGACGGTCGGGTTGAGATAATCTTCGATGGGCGAGGAGCGTTTGACGTTGGCGGCGCGCTTAAGCATGATCTGAGCGAAGGCGGCGATGATGAGCGCGGATTGAAGAATGGCGGCGGAAATAATGATATCCAATTAAAAATCCTCGGAGGCGGCGAAAAGGATGAGGCCGCCGATGATAATGATGATGCCGACGATTTTACCGATCGAAACGGTCTCGTCGAAAACGATCACGCCCCAAATCAAAGCGTAGACGAGCCCGACGGATTTACTTGCGTAGGCGAGATTAAGCGGCAGGTGTTTGATGATCTGTTGCCAACCGACGGCGTGAATGACGAGAGTGATCAGCAGGGCGGCGTAGGCGAGGCAAAAATTTTGACTGAAGAACGGTTGAGAGGCGGCGTATTTTGAAAAGACTCCGCCGACGGAGCCGAACAGCAATAACAATTGTAGGCAAAAAATATATTTCAATGCTGATGATCTCTCCAACCCCAGATGAAATAAGGAGCGTCGTCGCCGACATTGAACAGCAGATCGAGAATCGAAACGAAATGATTGAAGTGCTCGCCGCGTTGAGGATACTCGGGATAACCGGAATAATCCTTCCACACGAGATCGATACCGGCGCGCGCGTAATCTTCGGCGATGATGTAATCTTTCGCGGCGGGACCGGACAGGTAGAGGTCGGCGCGGGCGGCTTTGACGAGGCTCAAAAGTTTTTCGTGCTTGGCGCCGTGCGTCGGATAATCGCGGCTGTCGGAGAAAATTGTTTTGATGTGCAGGAAGTCGCGGGAGATGTGCTCGATCAAAAATCGGTTGAGCTCGAAAAGATACTCCCATTGGCGCTCGAGGTAGACGTGCCGAAGAAATTCTTCATATCGTTTGAAATGCGGCGCGCGATTATACGCCATCTTGAGAGTCAAAAAATGTTTGCGTTGCCAAGAATGATCGTTCATCCGCACGTCGACGATCAGACGATGCTCATTGATGCCGACGGGAACGGTGAGCCACTTTCTTAAAGCGTCCGAGATCGGAAGAGCACACGTCTGAACTCCAGTCAC
>CALGGP010000056.1 GCA_937915885.1 uncultured Selenomonadales bacterium
ATGTTCGATGTAGCGGGCGGGCGTCGCCGACGCGGCGAATGGTTAAGCGCTGTCGATGTTTGATGTAGCGGGTGCCGACGATTCGGAGGGACGATCGAGCGGTGCCGATGTTCGATGTAGCGGGCGGGCGTCGCCGACGCGGCGAATGGTTAAGCGCTGTCGATGTTTGATGTAGCGGGTGCCGACGATTCGGAGGGACGATCGAGCGGTGCCGATGTTCGATGTAGCGGGCGGGCGTCGCCGACGCGGCGAATGGTTAAGCGCTGTCGGTGTTCGAGGAAGGGAGCGGGCGCTGTCGACGCGGAGTTGGTTTCGCAAAAACGGTCGGGCGCCGCCGACGCGGGTGGGAACCGCTTTCACAATTGGGGCGCTGTCACCGGTGGGCGGGAGCGTCGACGGCGCCCATATATCATGCATGGTTCTGCAGCCGACGGATTTTTTTGATCGCGCGCGGAATGTTTTCGAGTATGTCACCGGCGACAAGCCCTTCGGATTTTTCCTCGAGCGCCTGATCGCCCGCCGTCCCCTGCAAATACACTCCCGCCAACGGCGCAAACGGCGTCAATTTGATCAGCCCCGCGATCGCTCCCGACAACACATCGCCCGAGCCGCCCGTCGCCATGCCCGCGTTGCCCAACGGCGATATAAATATTTCCCCGTTCGGATATGCGATGACCGTCGTCTCGCACTTCGTCACGATGATCGCCCGATATTCTTGCGCCGCTTCGCGCACCGTCGTCACTAAGTCTTTGCGTAATTCTTCGACCGTTTTGCCAAGCAACGCCGCTAATTCTCCCAAGTGCGGCGTCAAGATCGGAATTTGTTTGCACGCCTTCAACTCTTCGATTTTCCCGTTGAATGCGTAAATCCCGTCCGCGTCGAGCACCAACGGTTTTTCGATCGTCGGAACGAGTTTTCTCACGAGCGACAAAGTTTCCTTCGCCCGCCCCAGCCCCGGTCCGATCAACACCACGTCCGCTTTGTCGCTCAGCTCCGATATCTGCTCGAGCGCTTTGTCGCCGCCCAAGAGCCCAGCCTTCGCCTCCGTTATCGGCGCCGTCATCACTTCCGTCAGCTTCACTTCAAATATCGCGTTGAGACTTTCGGGCGTCGCGAGCGTCACCAGCCCCGCGCCCGCCTTCAACGCCGACATCGACGCCAACGACGCCGCGCCCGTCAAGCCCCTCGAGCCCGCCACCACCAAAATTTTTCCGCACGAGCCCTTATGAGCGTCGCGCGGTCGTTCCGGCAATAAAGTGATCGCCAGCGCGTCGTCGACCAGCGTCTGATGTATGTCGTCGCTCAACAGTTGAGCCGGCAATCCGATATCGTCAACGACAATCTCACCCGCCAACGCCGCGCCCGGGCAGATGTAATGTCCGACCTTCGGCAACCCGAGCGCCACCGTGCACACCGCTTTGACTGCCGCCTCGCCGCATTGCCCCGTGTCGGCTGCCACGCCCGACGGAATATCGATCGAGATCACCGGCTTGTTGGCGCTGTTGATCAATCGGATCAATCGGAGCGCGTTCGGTCGGAGCAATCCGCTGAAGCCCGTCCCCAAAATGCCGTCGACAACCGCATCGGCAAATCGCAACTGCACTTGCATGCGCTCCCACGCGCGATCGCTGTCGAGCATTTGAATCTCAACATTCATCGAGCGCAACACTTTGATCTGAACGTCGAGCGAATCCGAGCGCCCGTTTTTCCCCTCGAGCACAAATACTTTCACTCGAGCGCCGCGATTGGCAAGGTACCGAGCCGCCGTCAACGCGTCGCCGCCGTTATTGCCCGAGCCCGCCGCTACGCATATCGTCTTGCGATCGATCGGATCGGCAACGCGCGCGACCTCCCGCGCCACCCGTCGCCCCGCGCTCTCCATCAATGACAGCTCCGGCAAGCCGTACTCCTCGATGACTTTTTTGTCGACATCGCGCATCTGCTGCGCCAACGCTATTTTCAATCCGCTCACTCCAAAAAATGTTTTCATCGATTATATTTCATTCACGTCGAAGTTTCAAGCGTGCACATCGCCGTCGCTTAATTTTTCGAGTGGCTCAGCGACAGTTGAATCCGAACCTCCGCGTAAACGCCGACAACGAACTCCGGCTCAATCTTTTAAAACTCACGTCGAAGTTTCAAGCGTGCACATCGCCGTCGCATAATTTTTCGAGTGACTTAGCGACAGATGAATTTTCACGTCGGCGTCGACCAGCGCCCGCGCCCGACCGTAGAGATTTATATGCGGTCGACCGCGTTGATCGTTGACGATCTCGACGTCGGTCAGCGCCGTCACGATCCCCGTCCCGAGCGCCTTAAAAAAAGCCTCCTTACCGGCAAAACGCGCGGCGTAGGAGGCTGCACCGTTAATATTTTTCGAGTCGCAATAATTCTGCTCGACGGGCGTAAAGACGCGGTCGCGGAAATGTTTTTTTCCGACGGCGCGCCTCACCCGATCGATTTCTATAATATCGGTTCCGATGCCCAAAATCATTTCGCTACCAAATCCGTTTCGGATTGTTGAGTTATCCCTTCGTTCGGATTGAATCTCAAACTTCGCGCGATCAATATCTCGACCCGACGGTTGGTTTGTTTGCCCTCCGCCGTGTCGTTCGATGCGATCGGTCGATACTCGCCGTAGCCTATTGCCGAAAACCGCGCCGGATTTAAATCCGCATTGATCGACAGCAAATATTTCATGAATGTCAGCGCGCGCGTTGACGACAGCTCCCAGTTCGATGGGAATTGCGCCGTGTTGATCGGATCGGTGTCCGTATGTCCGCTGATCAAGACGCGCTCCGGCACCGACGCCAACAGTCCGGCGACGATCGGTCCGATCCGTTGAGACTCCGGCACCAAATCCGCTGACCCCGAAGGAAACAGCGCCTTCTCTTTGATGCGGATCATCAGCCCTTCTTCCTCGAGCTGCGTCGACAGTTGATCCTCCAAATTATTTTGTCGGATATATTCTTCCAACTGCCGCTGAATGTCCTCGAGCGCCTGATTTTCTTGAATGAACGCCGCGTTGCCCTGATCTTCGCTCGAAATAAATTCGCGCTGTCGGCTCGGATTCGGTCCCGCTTGATCGAAGAATGACGGTCCGCCCATATTGAACGCCGACGTGAACGCCTGCGCCAACAGCACCATCTTCGTCTGATCGGTCTGCGAGATTGCGAACAGCGCGATGAACAGCGCCAGCAACAGCGTCATCAAATCCGAATACGGCAACAGCCAGGCCTCGGACATTTCTTCTTCGTGCGCGTGTCCTTTCTTTTTTCTCGCCATAGATTTTACCTCGCAAAAAATTTTTCAATCGACATCAACCGTTGCCGCTGCCCTTCATCGCATCGCGCGCGGTCTGCGGGATGAACACCATCAAACGCGCCTCGATCTGCGTCGGCGAATCGCCCGCCTGCAACGACAGAATGCCTTCGATGATCATTCGCTTATAGCCGACTTCCTCCGCCGATTTCAATTTGAGCTTGTTTGCGAACGGGTGCCAGAGGACGTAACCGGTGAAGATGCCGAGGATGGTCGCGATGAACGCCGCCGCGATTGCGTGACCGAGCTCGTTGACGTCGTCCAAATGTCCGAGCGCCGCGATCAGTCCGACCACCGCGCCCATAACGCCCAGCGTCGGCGCGTAAGTTCCTGCCTGAGAGAAGATCGAGCGCGCGTCGGCGTGACGCTTCTCCATGATCTCGAGCTCCGCGTCGAGCACGTCCTGAACGAATTCGGGATCCATGCCGTCGATGACCATTGACAATCCGTTGCGGAAAAACGGATCGGGGATGTCGCTCACTCGAGATTCGAGCGCCAGAATACCTTCGCGGCGTGCGACCTGCGACAGCTCGACGAACAGTTTGATCAGCTCCGCGCGGTCCTGTCCTTCAGAAGTTTTAAAGATGAGTTTGAAGAGCGCCGGCGCCTTTGCGAGTTCCGTCATTGGGAAGGCGTTGAAGAGGCAGGCGAATGTTCCGCCGATGATGATCAAGAACGCGGCAGGGTTGTTGAAAGCGGACATCGGAGCGCCCTTGAGGATCATGCCCACGACGATTGATGCCGTTCCGAAAATTAGTCCGATCAGTGTAGATTTTTCCAAAACCGATTCCTCCTCCGGTCTCGAGGGTGCAGTACGTCATTAAGTTAGATTTTCTATTCAATGCGGAAAAAAAATTCCCTGCCGCCGAAAAAATTTTTTGATCCCGCCCAAGATCGGAAGAGCACACGTCTGAACTCCAGTCAC
>CALGGP010000057.1 GCA_937915885.1 uncultured Selenomonadales bacterium
AGGTGTCGTAGATCAGCGTCGGAAAACACAGATGCGGGATATCGCCGTCCACCCAGTTCACCAGGCCGGAATCTCCCTTCTCATACCGTTCTCTCGCCTCACTGACCCTCTCATCCCTCGACTGCATGCCGGTGATCGTATTGAGGACAGAGATCGCCTCCTCAAAGTTGTATCCCTCCGCAAGCGCCTCCGCCTGCGCCAGCACCGTCATCAGCGCCTCCTCCTCGGATTCCGATTCTTCCAGCATCTCACGCTGAAGAACCATCTGGGGCGTCTCGACCGGCTCATTGTTCGGATATAAACCGTTGGTGCCGATCGCCTCCGCGATCTGATTCAGCGGACGTACTTCATCTGCCAAGCCCGCTTCCACTACCGCTTTCGGCATCCCGTATACCACGCAACTGCTCTCGTCTTGAGCTATGCTGTAGCCGCCGTACGCTTTTATTTTTTTCATGCCTTCGCAACCGTCCGAGCCCATCCCCGTCATTATCACCGACACCAGATCGCCTCGAAATTGCGCTACAGAATCAAACAGCACGTTGACTGCCGGTCGATGGTTGCCCACCGGCGGCTCTTGACTCAGCACTATTTTTTTGCCGCCGCCCGACGCCGGTTGCACTCTCATATGATAATTGCCCGGCGCAATATAAACCTGCCCGGGTCTGATGATTTCTTCATTCTCCGCTTCCTTGACGCTGATCGCCGAGATCGAGTCGAGACGCTCCGCCAGCGATTTCGTAAAGCCCGCAGGCATGTGCTGCACGATCACCACGCCGCACGGCAAATTGCCCGGCAATCTCGTCACTACCGACTGCAACGCTTGAGGTCCGCCCGTCGACGTCCCGATCGCCACCAATTTTTTCGACGCCGCGCCCGTCGTCGCACTCCCGCGCACGGGCGGCGGAGGCACCGGCGCTACAGGAATAATTTTTACCGTCGGCTTTTGCCCGAGCTTGAGCCCCGTCCGTCGCTGCACTTCGATCCGCTTCATCTTCGGCGGCTCCGTCGACGTCGGCATCAACGGTCGCGGCGTGTACGTCAACGGTTTTGAATCCGACGCCGCAATCGTCCTACGTACTCGCGCTTGCGCCGCCGCTCGACACTTCGCTAGTATTTCGTCCTGCACCGGCTCAATTTTCGAGATCGCTCCGCCCGCCTTGCTGATGAAATCCACCGCGCCCAACGCCAACGCTCGAATCGTCGCGTCCGTCCCGCGTTGCGTCAAACTGCTGAACATCACCACCGGCAGCGGATTTTCCTCCATGATGATCGCCAACGCCTGAAGTCCGTCCATTACGGGCATATTCACGTCGAGCGTCAAGATGTCCGGCTTGAGTTGCTTGACTTTTTCTATCAGATCTCGTCCGTTTACTGCCGTGCCTGCCACTTCAAAGTCGGGCTGTTGATTGAACAGGTCCGTCAACACCTTCCTCATGAACGCAGAATCATCGGCGATTAAGACTCGTATCATCCGGCTCATCCTTTCTTGTCGACACTGCTTCCCTGTCGACATCGACTTTAGAAAACTTCTTTTGATTTATTCGCCCGCCACTCGAAAGTTCCTTCATAACAACAAAATTTATCTCGAAAACAGTCGCCGCAAAAATCCGCGCCACCCGCGCTTAACTCTGATCGTCTGATCGGTGAGCAGATGATTGGCGAGCGCTATGATGCATCGAGACGCCGGTGATGTCGGCTTGTCGACGATGAACGGCATTTGTTTTTTGAC
>CALGGP010000058.1 GCA_937915885.1 uncultured Selenomonadales bacterium
CCCACCCACCCTAAACAGCACAGCTGTCAACGACGGGGCGACAGATTAGTAGGCGCCGCTCAACGCTCACGCTCGCTCATTGAAGGCGCCGCCTTCAGAACTGCGGAGTGAAGATTAAGAGGGCGCCATCGACGCTCCCACCCCCGAATGTCGGCGCCCAAATTGTGACAGTGGTTCCCGCCCTGCGTCGACGGCGCCCACTCAATTTAGCCGACGGGCTTTTAAAACGAATCGAGGGGCGTCGCCAACCGCCGACGGGCTGTTAAAACGAATCGGGCATCGCCAACCGTCGACGGGCTGTTAAAACGAATCGGGCATCGCCAACTGTCGACGGGCTGTTAAAACGAATTGACGGCGTCGCCAACCGCCGACGGGGCTTTTGAAACGAATCGAGGGGCGTCGCCTGCGCGGGTGGGAACCTCCTCCTCAGTTGGGCGCCGACTGTGGTGGGTGGGAGCGCTGGCGGCGCCCCATCAATTCAAACGCCTCGAGCATCTCATCAACCGTCCGCCGATCTACCGTCTGCATCGCAAATCCCGCATGCACCAACACATAATCCCCCAATTTCGTTTCGGGCAACAACATCAGGCTCACCCGCCGACGCACCCCCTCCAACTCCACCGTCGCCAATAAATTTTCTATCTCCACCACTTTCGCCGGATATGCCAAACACATTCAACCTTCACCCCATTATCAATCGTACATCGACGCCGCCGTCGCGTTCCGATCCTCCATAAATTTTACGAACTCCTTCAACGGCATCGGCTTTGCATTCAAAAATCCCTGCCCAAAGTAGCAGCCCAAATCCAATAACAATTCCTCCTGCTCCGGCGTCTCGATCCCTTCGCAGATCACTTCCATCTTCAGCGCCTTCCCGAGCGCTATCACATTCGCCAATATGTCCCGCGTCCGTTTCGCTCCGCCCGCCGCATTCAACAGCGACCGATCAATCTTCATCACGTCCATCGGCAAATAATTCAACAGCATGAACGACGAATAACCGCTCCCGAAATCATCTACCGAGATCGTAAAGCCCATCTTGTGCAGCTCCCCGACGATCGTCGCCGCCCGCTTCTGATTCTCCTTCTGATCAAAATCGCCGAACAGCGTCTCCGTCAACTCCAACTCGATTATCCCGCGCGGATTGATCCCGTACTTGTCGACTATCGCCCGTATCTTGTCGAGATACCCTTCCTCCGTCATGTGCAGCCGCGATTGATTGACGCTGATCGGCACCACCTCTTTGCCCGCCGCCAGTCGCTGTTTCTGCAGCTTGAACGCCTGCTCGAGCAGCTCATAATCTATCGACAACACAAAGCCGTTCTTCTCGAATTGCGGAATGAATTTCCCCGGCGGCATGAATCCCATCTCCGAACTGATCCATCGAACGAGCGCCTCCGCTCCGATGATCCGCCGCGTCCGTATGTCATACTTCGGCTGATAGTACGCATGAAATTCTCCCGCCGCCAACGCTTTTTCCATCGTCGTCTCGATCTTGTGTTGCAGCGTCAAATCCTGCTCCATCGCCTCGTCGAAGAACACCACGTCCGACGGCGACGATTGATGACACGCCGCGTTCGCTCGCTCCACCGTCAAGCGCACGCTCGGATCGTCCGATTTGAGCTCGCAGATGCCCGCCCGCATGTGCAGCCAAATTTTTGTCGCGTCCGCCGTTTCGATGTAACTGTAGCGCGATACCGCGTCGCCCACCAGCGACATGATCTCCGCCTCGCCCGTCGCATGACAGATGCATATCAAATGCCCCGCGTCGATGCCCGCCGCCGTGTATAACACCCACTCCTTGATCTTCATCTGCTCCGCCATGTCGCGCAATTGCTTGACGAGCAGTTTATCGCCGTAGCGCTCGACGATCGTTGCCTTCGTCTGCATCGAAAATACCACCGTATAAATTCTTTCGTTCGGCGGCAGATTTTTTATGCGCTCAAAAAATGTCGGCATCTCACTCTCGAGCCACGCCAGATTCGGCAGATCGTATCGCGCGTCCGTATACGCCATGTGCTTGACGACTTCCAAATGCTTTTTCCGCAGTCGATTGCGATACCAAATCACGCCGACGATCAGCAGACCGAGCAACGCCAACAAGCCCATCGCCGCGAGCGGATGATGATAGATGAACCATTGCGGCGTGAAATACACGATCGAGTGCTGATTCGCCGTCACGACACTGCGCAACCAATCCGCATCGAAATGATTGATCTCTTTGTTGAGGATATGCCACAACTCCGGCGCCGCATACTCGTAGACGCCCAAGCTGATGTTTTCGGTGAAATAACTGTCGGTATCCGCCTGAAGATTATACGTGTCGGTCGCCGCGATCAGATACGGCACCGAAGCGCGCGGCGCAAAGACCACGTCGGCGCGCCCCTCACTCACCGCGCGGAAGCCGTCCTCGAGCGTGTCGACGTAGACGCGATTGCTCTCGAGAAAATTCGGCTCGACGAACGATTTTGTGTGGAGCGTTTTGCGAAGGCAGGCGGCAATGATCGGCTTCTCGCGATACTCCTGCCGCGTGACGGGAACATAATCGATGTGCAGATACACTTGCGTCGGATTGAGACTGAAACCGGTCGCCCAACTGTAATCGCAAACGGTGTCGGCAAGACAATCGATCTTGCCCGATTGCGCAAGCGCGGCGGTTTCCGCGATCGAATCGACGGGGATCATCTCGAGCGTGAGGTTGAGGTCGTCGGCAACTTTATGCATGATGTCGGGGATGGCGCCCTTCAAATTTCCGTCGTCGAAGTAAGCGTAGGGGCGTTGCGAAGTCATGACGGCGACGCTGAGTTTTTTCTTTCGAGCAAGATATTCGCGCTCCTGTCGAGTGAGGATCAACGGGAAGCCTTCCGACGTGAGGTATTTTTGAGTGAGACGGTCGCGAATGTCGGGCTGGTCGATGAGCATCTGATCCATGGCGGCGTTGACTTCGGCGAGCAGCTGAGTATTATCCGCGCGGATCAACAGTCGATAGCTCTGACGGTCGAAGATCGCAAAAATATTTTCGTCTTCGCGTGGGTTAAACATCGGCGTGATGCACGCGTCAATCTCGCCGAGGCTGAGCGCATATTTCATGTCACTGTAATTGGTGAATGAAACGATGTCGTAAGTAAAACCTTCGTTCGCCGCGAGCTTGGGCACCGACGGCGTCGGATAATCCGTCGTCATCTTTCCAATCCTCATGTGGGAGCGCGGGAGCCCGTCGAGATTTTTCGACAACAACAACTCCATCGAAAAGCGCCCGATGACATGATCGGTGCGACGGGCGTTGGGGATCAACCGCCAATTGCCCGGAATCTCCGGCATGAGATCGATCTCGCCGCTGTTTAGCTTGGCGCCCATATCCTCCCACGAATCGCACGGGACGTAATTGAATTTCCAGCCGCCGTAATTGGCAAGGAACTCCATGTATTCGTAGCCGTAGCCCTGTTGATGCCCCGCCCAATTCTCCTCGAGAAAACCGATCCCGGGCATGTAACCGACGCGCAAAACTTTTTCTTCGGCGCCGACTCGGACGCTCGAGCACACCATCAGCATCAGCACGAGCGCCAAAAATTTTCTTATCACATCGAATCACCGCTCATTGAATTTTATTTGCAATACTTTACCACTATCGCGCGCGCTTGCCAACAAAAATTTTGATTGACAGCCGCCGCCTTATGAATAAAATTGGTTGAGTGAAAGGAGCGATTGAAATGAAAATTGTGGTGCTCGACGGATATACGCTCAACCCGGGCGATCTTTCGTGGGCGGGGCTCGAATCATCAGGCGAGTGCGTGATACATGATCGGACGCCGCTCGACGACGCCGACGAGATCATTCGACGGATCGGCACGACGGAGATCGTTTCAATCGGTTGAGTGAAAGGAGCGATTGAGATGAAAATTGTGGTGCTCGACGGATATACGCTCAACCCGGGCGATTTGTCGTGGGCGGAGCTCGAATCATTAGGCGAGTGCGTGATACATGATCGGACGCCGCTCGACGATGTTGACGAGATCATTCGACGGATCGGCACGGCGGAGATCGTCTTGACGAATAAGACGCCGCTCGATCGGCGCGTGCTCGAGCAATGCCCGTCGATAAAATACATCGGCGTGCTGGCGACGGGCTATAATGTTGTCGATGTCGATTGCGCGCGGGAGAAAAAAATTGTCGTGACCAACATTCCGACGTACGGGACGGCGTCGGTCGCTCAATTTGCGATCGCGTTGCTGCTCGAGGTCTGTCATCACATCGGGCATCACAGCCGCGCGGTGCATGACGGGCGTTGGGCGTCGAATGCGGATTTTTGTTTTTGGGATTATCCGTTGATCGAGCTCGACGGCAAGACGCTCGGGATCATCGGTTGCGGGCGGATCGGTCAGTCGACGGGACGCATCGCTCAAGCGTTCGGGATGAATGTGATCGCCTTCGACGCCATGAGAGAGGTCGGCACGGAACTCAACGGGATAAAATTCGTGGCGCTCGATGACGTTTTCGAGGCGTCGGACGTGATCGCGCTGCATTGCCCGTTATTCCCGTCGACGAAGGGCATCATCAATCGGGAGAACATCGCGAAGATGAAGGACGGCGTGATCATCATCAATAACAGTTGCGGGCAATTGATCGTCGAGGAGGATTTACGCGCGGCGCTCGACAGCGGCAAGGTGGCGGCGGCGGGGCTCGACGTGGTGTCGACGGAGCCGATCCGCGCGGATAATCCGCTGCTCGGCGCGAAAAATTGTATAATCACTCCGCACATCAGTTGGGCGCCGAAGGAATCACGCGCGCGGCTGATGCAGATTGCCGTCGACAATGTTGACGCGTTTATCAAAGGTCGACCGATCAATGTGGTGAACGGCTGATGGAGCATGAGCATGTTTTAGCCGACGGCACGACGATCAAGCACAGTCATACGCACACGCACACGCAGACGAAGGCGGTGTTAAATCGGATGGCGCGGCTGATCGGACATTTGGAATCGACGAAAAAAATGATCGAGGACGGGCGCGATTGTTCGGAGGTGTTGATCCAATTGTCGGCGGTGGACGCGGCGATCAAAGCGGTCGCGCGAATCATCATCAAAGATCACATCGAACACTGCATAGTCGACGCGATAATGGAGGGCGACGAGCAATCGATCGTGGAGCTCAACAAGGCAATCGACCAGTTTATAAAATAGACAGAGGAGAATAATATGATCCATGTGGTGATCGATCTGGAGATGAATCCGGTGCGGCAGGAGCTGCGGGAAATGCGGCGTGTGCTGTCGGAGGAAGTGATCGAGATCGGGGCGGTCAAGCTCGACGATCGGTTTCAACAGATCGATAAATTTCAGTGTTACGTCAAGCCGAAGTACGGCAGTATCACTCGGCACATTCAAAAGTTGACGGGCATAACGAATGATTTGCTCGCCGACAAGCCGGAGTTCGCGGAGGCGTTCAAAAATTTTTTGGATTGGATAGGGACGACGGAAGTCACGCTGTATTCTTGGAGCAACTCGGACATCAATCAGCTCAAATATGAGTGCGCGTATAAAATCGAGGGCTTTGACATAAGCCGCTTGGAAAAACATTGGGTCGACCTGCAGAAGGAGTTCGATGATGAGCTCGGGTTGCGCGGGAATTTGGCGTTGAAGTATGCGGTCGGAGCGATCAATAAAAATTTTTCGGGGACGCAACACACGGCATTGGATGACGCGATCAACACGGCGGCGATTTTGACGCTGATGCAGGACGAGGAGGAATTTCGTCGGACGATGCAACCGGTGATCGATCTGCTCAATCCGAAAAAACTTTCGTCGTCGATCGGGGAATTATATCCGGAGCTGTCGAAACTGAAATTCGATGAGTGAGGGTCGGCTATGAAGATGGGAATATTGGGACCGCGCGGCACTCACTCGGAGGCGGCGGCGATTTGGCTAAACGCTCAACTAGAGGAGCCGCGCGAATTGGTGATCTGCTCGGACATATTTGAAGTGTTGCGCGCGGTGGAGGACGGCGAATTGGACTCCGGGCTGGTGCCGATGGAAAATTCGTTGGAGGGCTCGATCAACATCACGCTCGACACGTTGGCGCGCTCGGAGCGGTTATCGGTGGCGCGGGAAATAATTTGGCGTGTGCACAATCAATTGATGGCGCGCGACGGAGTGAGTGAGATCAAAAAAATAATCTCGCATGCTCAACCGCTCTCTCAATGTCGGCATTACATCAGGACGCATTATCCGAAGGCGGCGCTCGAGTCGGTGCAGTCGACGGCGCGGGCGGCGGAGATCGCGGCGCGTTCAAGAGGGACTCCGCGTATCGCAAACCGCCTTCTGAAGCGGGTGCGTGACTTTGCGGACGTGATGGGCGAATTGTCGAGGTCGGGTCAATTCAATATGATAATCATGGGCACGCATGGCAGGAATGGTTTTCAGACGCTTACGGGCAGCGCGGCGGCGCGTATCATTGTATTGCAGGATGTACCCGTGGTGGTGGTGCAGAGCAAGAGGTTCAAGCCGGTGAAACTTGCCCTGCTCCCAATAGCCGACAATATCGATAGGTATGCCGGCGAAATTGCCAAAATGGCAAAACTGACCTCGCAGCTTGGAGTAGATGTCAAGATAGTGTGCCGCCGTGGCGAGGAGTCGTTTGCCGATACGGTGTCGCAAATATTTGGGCGTCGGATACAGGTGGCTCTTAGCGTCGATTACTGCAAGGACCGCACATTCTCGCTGCAAGCCATCGAATACGGCGAAAAAATTGGCGCAGACATGTTTCTCGGATTTTCGCACGAGATAGAGAGGACGGTGTTTGCGCCGGTATTGGAGCAATTGATATTCAATCTTGCCCTTATTCCAGTGATGTGCTGCTGATAGGCATTTGTTGATTTATTGATTTGATGATTTGATGATTTGTTCTGCGGCGCGTATTTTTTCTACAGAGCCGAGGTCGGCCCAGCGACCTTCGTGCAGGTATCCTTCTATGAGTTCGGATTTGGCGAGGCGCAGGTAGAGGTCGGTGATGGAAAATTTGCCGGTCTCCGTGATGAGGTCGAATATTTCGCTGCTTGCGATTGAGATGCCGCTGAATGCCAATGCGCGTCCGCTGCCGTTGAATGGTTGCCACGAAATTTTGGAATCTCCGGTGATGTTGTTTCGCCAGGCGCACAGGCGCATCGAGCCGTCAAAAATGAGGCTTCTTGTGCTTTCTCTGTCCTTGACGGCAAGCGTGGCAAGCGCGCCCGACTGAATGTGGTTGGTGTACATGGTCTCGATATTGAGGTCGCAATCTACATCCACATTATATAATATAAAGTGTGGCTCCACTTCCAAAAATTCCCTTGCCTTCAACATTCCGCCGCCAGTATCGAGCAGCATGTCGCTTTCGTCGGAGATGAATACTTCCGCGCCAAAATCGTGGCTCTTGATGAAATCGCATAATTTTTGAACTTTTTCATTGTTATACATATCATTAATCCTTTTTTACGCGCTTCTGAA
>CALGGP010000059.1 GCA_937915885.1 uncultured Selenomonadales bacterium
CGCCCACCCACCCAAAACCCCTACGGGGTTTCACCCCATAAAGCCGACGGGCGCCGCCGCCGCGGGGTGGGAACCGTTACCTCTGTTGGGCGCCGACATTCGGGGGTGGGAGCGGCGGCGGCGCCCACAAAAAATTTTATTCTATCGCATAACGGTTGACCCAAGCGGGATATCCCTTCGCAAACGCCCGCAGCCGCACCAGCCCTTTATACTCCGGCGCGTCGCCGTTGATCATCACATACGCCCCGTCGTTTTCGTCCTCGAGCTCCTGCCAACCATGATGCGGCGTCCACATCTCGCCGTTCGTGATCCGCTCCGTCCCCTGCGCCAAATTCACCGCCTTCTTCATAAATCTGATCTCCGTCACGTTGCCAGTCGCATCCCGAGTGTCCTGCCACTGCCACACGATCAAATTCGAGCCCTTCAATCGCATCGTCGTCGTGTCGGCGGTGATCGTCGTGATCGATCCGTCCCGATTGATTATCTTGCACAAATCAATCCATCGATCCGACGCATTCTTCCGATCGTACTCGCCCTGCTTGAATACCTCATCGACGATCGCGCAATAAAAATCCTCGTCAAACGACTGCGAATTGATTTCTTTGATCCGACCCTCCGCCTTCGACCAGATCACTTTGCCCGACCGATCGTAAAAATCCTCCCGCGCGTATTGTATCGTCCGATTTTGCGGATTGATTTTCAACAGCGCCAACGAATAGCTCAACTTCGACGGATCGGGCAGCAGCGATTTGATCTCGTAATTGTCGATCGTCTCCGCCGCCCCGTCGTATGAATACGTCGTCTTCGTCCACGCCTCGATCTGCGTCGCAATCTCACGTCCGTCCTCGCGCTTCGACGACTTCAACACCTTCACACTGCTCGGATCGAAATACTTGCTGTATTTATTGTCCGACGCCAGCCAATACCATTCGTCGACGGCTTGAGTCGAAACGTCCGACGGCGCCTCCGACGGCACCTCCGACGGTTGAGCGTTGACGGGCGGCAACGGGAGGCTGATTGCTCCGACGAGCAGGGCGGCGGCGATTATTTTCTTGTTCATTTCAATTACCTCTATTCACACTGCGCATAGCGTCGAGAAGTTCGTCGAGCCCGATGCCGAGCTTTGCGCTCACGCGGATCGGTTTGGTGCCGGTAACTTCGTGGACGGCGGCGGCGAGATGTTTACCCTCGTCGGGCATTTTATCAATTTGACTGATGACGGGAATGATCGCCACGCCGTTATGACGCAAGCGGCTCATCCACACGAGCTCGAGCTCGAGCGAATCGTTTGACATGAGCATGAGTGCGACGTCGAGTTTTTCGGCGGCGGCTTGAGTTTTTTGAATGCGCTTGCCGGTCGAATCGAGCCCGGCGGTGTCGACGAGCGTCACCGAGCCGATCCCGTAAATTTCCATCGCCTGATACGTCGGCTCGATCGTCGGCTTGACGGCGCCGGCGTCGCGACCGAGCAGGGCGTTTATGAGCGCGGACTTGCCGCTGCTTCTCTTGCCGAAGAGCCCGAACTTTCGGCTCGTCGGTTCCAAAATATTTTCGGTGGACATGCGATCACTCCCTTCGGATTTTTCCGTTGGCAAGAGTATAGCACAAATCGGCGCGGCGTGCTAGAATACAATCAAAAAGGCGGTGTGGTCGATGAGAAAATTTTTGACGGCGATGCTGATGATAATGATGTTGACGTTGCGCGCGGAGGCGGCGCCGACGGTCGAGCTGAGCCTGCGGGACGATGTGGGGCTTTACAACGCGGAGCTGATTGCGGCGTTCAATGATCAATTGCGGGGCAAATTAAATGGCGCGCTCGAGTTTTCGGACGCGCCGGAGTATAAAATCGAAGTGTTCATATTGAATATGGGGATCGGCAAGCTGGTGAACAACGGGCTGGCGACGACGATCTCACTCGGGGGCTCGTTTGCGTCGTTATTCGTCGAGCCGTTGAGCGGGTCGTCATTGGGAGCGCTGGGCTGGGTGCACGCGACGAAGCCGGTGTTTGCGATCTCGGTGAACGTCAAAGTGATCCGATTGTCGGACGGGGAGGTTGTATATAATCACAATCGGCTTGGACGGAGCAACATTGCCAAAAAAGATGAGCGACCGCCGCTGAAGGTGATCGAGGACGCGATCGAGGACACGGTTGAAACGATCGCAAAGCCGTTGATCAAAGACTCCGCGCGGAGCAAGCCGAGAGTTTTTAAGTGATTCCAATCAGCCGCTCGATTTGGGGGCGACGGTTAGGAGGGCGCCGACGGCACTCCCGCCCGTCGAGGTCGGCGCCCAACCGAGGCTGCGGTTCCCACCCGTGCCGTCGGCGCCCGCCCGTCTCTTTAATTCCTCATTCCGCATTCCTAATTCCTAATTGCCTTTATTTTATTCATGGGGCGCGACACGCTGTAAACATCTTCCACCCGCTTGATCTTATTTATCAGCTGATCGATCTGCTCGGCGTTGAGCACCTCCACCGTCAAATTGATCGTCGACGTTTTGTTGCTCTTATTCGGCACCGCATGCACCATCCCGATGTTGATTTTCATCTCCGACGGCATTGCCAATATCGACGCCAGCACACCGCTCCGATCGTTGCAGATGATTTCGATCTCCGCCGAGTACTCTCGAGCCGCGCCCGAATCCCAACTCACCTCGATCATTCGATCGACGTCCGTCCCCGATAAGATATTCGGACAATCCGCGCGGTGCACCGACACGCCCCGCCCTCGAGTGATGTAGCCCGCGATCGGATCGCCCGGGATCGGATTGCAACACTTAGCCAATCGCACAAAATATCCGCTTTCGCCCTCGACCAGCACTCCATGATCGGTCTTGCGCTGATTGCCGCGTTGCGGCTTTTTTATTTCCGACAGCAAATCCGAAATTTTGATCGGCATTGTATCTTTGAGCGCCTTTTTATGTATCTCGACGAGTTTCGTGACGATCCCATGGACGCTCTGACCGCCGTAGCCCACCGCCGCCAACAAATCATTTTCCGAGCTGATGTTGAGCCGCTTACACACTTCGCTCAGCCGCTCGTCTTTGAGCAGTTCCTTCGGAGTATAGCCCTGCTTTTTCAATTCGCGCTCGAGCATGGCGCGCCCGTTGGCTATGTTCTCGTCGCGATTCTCCCGTTTGAACCACGCCCGAATTTTACTCCGCGTGTCGCTCGACGCCACGGTGTTCAGCCAATCGCGGCTCGGACCGGGATTATTTTTGTTGGTGATGATCTCGACAAAATCTCCGTTCTGCAGTTTATACTCGAGCGGAACGATTTTGCCGTTGACTTTCGCGCCGATGCAGTGATGCCCGACCTCGGTGTGCACTCGATACGCAAAGTCGATCGGATTCGAGCCCTGCGGCAGCGACAGGATATCGCCGTTGGGCGTAAACGTAAAAACTTCGTCGCTGAAGATGTCGACCTTCAACGCCTCGAAATACTCTCGCGGGTCGGTGATCTCCTCCTGCAAGTTGACGACCTGCCGCAGCCACGACATCTTCTGATCGAACGCGCCGTTGGCGTCGACGCTGTGACCTTTTTCTTTGTACTTCCAATGCGCCGCCACTCCGAACTCCGATATCTTATGCATCGTAAACGTCCGAATTTGAATTTCGAGCGGATAACCGAGCGCCATCACCGTCGTGTGCAGCGATTGATAGCCGTTCGACTTGGGCATCGCGATATAATCTTTGAATCGCCCCGGGATCGGTTTCCACTTCGCGTGAATGATGCCGAGCACATTGTAGCAGTCCTTGACGGTGTCGACCAAAATGCGGACGGCGGAGAGATCGTAAATTTCGCCGATATCCTTGTGGTCGCGCATCATCTTTTTGTAGATGCTGTAAAAATGTTTCGCGCGCCCGCTGATCGCCGCGTGAATGTCGGAGTCGTCAAATTCCTCCTCGATCTGCCGCACCGCCTCGAGCACAAAATCTTGCCGCTCCCGACGTTTCTGATTGACGGTTTCGACCAGCTCATAATAAATTTCGGGCTCGAGATATCGGAGGCTCAAATCCTCCAGCTCCCATTTGATGCTCGAGATGCCCAGCCGATTTGCCAGCGGCGCGTAAAGTTCCATGGTCTCCTGCGCGATGCGGTGACGTTTTTCTTCGCGCATGAATTTTAACGTCCGCATGTTGTGCAATCGATCGGCGAGCTTGATCATGATGACGCGGATATCTTTCGACATTGCCAAAAACATTTTGCGGTACGTCTCGAGCTGTTGTTCTTCCTTCGATTTGAACGGGATGCGTCCGAGTTTGGTGACGCCGTCGATCAACAGCGCGATCTCCGGTCCGAACATGTCTTCAACTTCGTCGAGCTCGAAAACCGTATCCTCGACCACGTCGTGGAGGAGCGCGGCGGCGATCGTTTCGTCGTCGAGATGCAACTCAGTCAGGATTTGCGCGACTTGCAGCGGGTGATTGATGTAGGGTTCGCCCGAGGCGCGCTTTTGTTTATCGTGCCCTTCCTTGGCGACGAGATAAGCCCGCTCGATCAGATTGAGATCGGCGTTGGGCTGATAGGATTTGACGGCGGCAATCAGCGATTCTATTGTGACGGGCGATTTGCCTTTATCGTTCATTGACATCACCTTTGGCATTGAGTTTGAAGAGGCGGGAGCGGTTGAGGTCGAAAGTTTTGTTGGGGACGGGCATGAAAAAATTTTTCTTGTCGGCGTCGAAACGGATCAGCCCGATCTCACTGAGGACGCGAACGGCGCCGTCGAAGGTACAGATCGAATTGAGCTTTTGATCGTCGAAGGCGACGGTCGAGCGTTTGAAATCGGCGGCGAGTTTGCAGATGTTGAAGGGACGGAGCGCGGCGCCTTTCGACTGCGATCGGAGGAATTTATAGATGCGTCCGAGTGCGGCGCGATCGGGGAATTGGTCGGGCGTGCCGGACGGAGCGATGGTAGAAATCATGCATTGGACGGATTTAACATCGTTGAAGTCGTTGATAGTGGGCTCGAAAGTGATATCGACGGGATCGTGCTCGACGAGGGGAGCGAGGGAGCCGAAGCCCCAACCGACGGCGCGAATTTTTTTTGGTGGCTCGACGGTGGTTGAAGTGTTTATGAGAGGCTCGTCGGCGAAAAAAGCGGAGTCGTCGTCCTCGTCGAAGAAGTCAATCGGATTGTCGATGTCGTCATCAAAGAAGTCGAGGCGGTCGTCGAAGTCGGCGAAGGCGGCAGCCTCATCGTCAATCTCGTCGACGCCGATATACATTTTTTCGGCAGGCAGATCGAAATTTATTGGGGCGCCGCCAGCGCTCCCACCCTCCGAGCCGGCGCCCAAATGGTGGTGGTGGTTCCCACCCGCGCTGACGGCGCCCGAATCAACGGTCGAAAGGTGGGCGGATGATTCGGCGGCGCTCGTCTCAACGGTCGAAAGGCGGGCGGGCAATGCGGCGGCGCCCGTCTCAACGGTCTAAGGGCGGGAGGGCGATTCGGCGTCGCTCGTCTCAACAGTC
>CALGGP010000060.1 GCA_937915885.1 uncultured Selenomonadales bacterium
TCGAGCCGACGGTTCGAGTGCGGTTGAAAAAATCATCGGGGCGCTTGACGATCAAATTCCGCGCGGAAGGTTTGTTGAAGGAGTGCAAGTAAAATGGGCGTAGAAATCGAACGAAAGTATTTGGTGCGGGATCTGCCGACGGTCGCGGGCGGCGAGCGGATCGTTCAGGGGTATCTGACATTCGAGCCGACGGTTCGAGTGCGGTTGAAAAAATCATCGGGGCGCTTGACGATCAAGTTCCGCGCGGAAGGTTTGACGCGTGCGGAGTATGAATATGAAATACCGTCGACGGACGCGGAGGAATTGTTGAGCCGCTGTCAAGGGGCGCTGATCGAGAAGACGCGATATCGGCTCGGGCGGATTGAGTTGGACGTGTTTGAAGGCGACAATGCAGGATTGATCGTTGCGGAGGTCGAATTGACGAGTGAGGACGAGCGTGTAGAGTTGCCGTCGTGGATCGGGCGAGAAGTGACGGGGCTCAAAAGATATTTCAACAGCGAATTGGTGCGGCGCCCGTACAAAGATTGGACGAAAGCGGAGCGATTTGATGAGTGAATGGGAGTTATTGTTGAGGCTGGCGCTGTCGTGCGTGCTGGGCGGAGTGATCGGCTACGAGCGGCAATCGCGGCGCAAAGTCGCGGGGCTGAGGACAAACATTTTGGTGTGCTTGGGCTCGTGTTTGATCATGGTATTATCGGAGGCGCTGTATCTGAACGTCGAAGGACGGACGAACGCCGATCCGGCTCGACTGGCGGCGCAAGTGGTGAGCGGGATTGGTTTTCTGGGCGCGGGCGCGATCATGAAGGAAGGCTTGACGGTGATCGGCTTGACGACGGCGGCGTGCTTATGGGTGGTCGCGGGCGTGGGGCTGGCGGTCGGCGCGGGCTATTACGCGGGGGCATTATTCACGACGGCGCTGGTATTTGCGACGCTGGGGACGTTGAGTCGGATCGACGAATGGCTGATGCACGAAAAAAATTTGACGGTGCTGATTCATTGTTCGGAGCGTCCGGGGCAAATGCTGTTGATCAATCGGGAGATCGAGAGCATGGATTTGAGAATCAGATCGATCAAGGTGCGCGAGGACGAAGGCGAGGCGGGCTTGATCTATATCGAGCTGGACATTTACAATCACGGCAACGCGCGGAGCATCGACGTGGTAGAGCGCATACGGGCGCTTGACGGGCTCGTGAGCGTGAAGGTGACGTGACTCTTGACAATAAAAAATGCGTTTGATAATATAAAAGTGATGCGGAGAGGTGTCCGAGCGGTTTAAGGAGCCGGTCTTGAAAACCGGTGATGCCGAAAGGCACCGTGGGTTCGAATCCCACCCTCTCCGCCACTTCCTTTGAAAGGAAGCGAACAGCGGACGCGTCCGATTGTCGACGCAAAAACCGGAAATGAAACCGCGCGTTTTGTGCGAGTGGCTGAAAATATTTCGGACGGAGTGATGGCGCATGGCAATAACGGCACCTGAGGCTCCGTCTTTGAATTTTAAAGCGAAGTCGGGCTTCATAGTGAAGCGACCGATCTTCCGTGATGATGTCGAAGAAGAAACGGTCGAGGAAGAACCGATCGAAGAAGAGCCGATTGAAGAAGAATTTGTAGAAGAGGAGCCGATCGAAGAGGAGCTCGAGGGCGACGATCGATGGCAGGAGTTTGACGAAGAATTTATCGAAGAAGAGCCGACGGTCGAAGAAGAAATAATAGAAGAAGAGCCGGTCGAAGAAGTGATCGAAGAGGCGCCGCCTGCGGTCGAGGCGCGCGAGCCGACGGTGATAGTGCAGCCTGCGGACACGGGCGGGCGCGTTGGGAGCGCGTTGCCTTCGGAGGCGGAGATGGCGGCGTATGCCAATCCCGACGATCGCGGGCGGGCGATCCTGCGACATTTCGAGGAAGAAGATCGCCGAATGTCGGAGCAACGGACGACGGAAGTAGAGGCGCGTCCGAAGGACGATTCGATATTCAACTTCAACGTACCGATCGATCCGCCGTCGGGCGGTTTGAAGTGGGTGATCCTGATCGCGATGCTGACGGTGCTGGGCTATACGGTGGTGCGGCAATTGGCGATGGGACCGTCGGGCGGGCGGGTCGGTGAGATGACGGACTCTAAGCGGCGGGAAATAATGTCGGAAGTGAATTCGACGAAGGCGCAAGCGGCGACGGAGACTCAAGCGCGGTTGGTATCGACGGCGCGCGCGGCGCAAGCGATGAAAGACGCATCGAAGGCGACGAAAGCTCAATCGAAAGCGGCGGACGAAAGTGCGGAGCTGAAGAAATTGATGAAAGAGCGACCGGCGATGGCGCGGGCGTTGAGGGAAGTGCAAGCGGCGGCGGAATTGTCGGAGGAAACGAAAACGCCGAAGGGGGCGCGGGTGCTGTCGAAGGTCGAGACGACGAAGGACGGACGCAAACATATAGAGATCAG
The DNA here is from genome assembly GCA_937915885.1 of uncultured Selenomonadales bacterium. Lineage (GTDB taxonomy): Bacteria > Bacillota > Negativicutes > Selenomonadales > Selenomonadaceae > Quinella. The sequence continues at coordinate 2,429 of CALGGP010000060.1, forward strand.
GATATAAAAAATGAGCCGGTGATTGGCTCTTATTTATTTTCGACGTTTTGAGCGCCGGTCTCGTCAAGCCGAATTTTGAGCCCGAAGATCGACTTCGACTTGCCGGTCGTGCCCGCCGCCTCGTCATTGATGACTTCCTCTGTCCAACCTTCCGTCGGATAATACACCGAGCAATACACCTTATGGAACGGTTTCGAGAAATTTATTCTCAACGCTTGAATGTCCAAATTTCGCTCGACACTCCCACAAACATGCCCCTCAATATTCGGCGGCAACCAGCCGAGCCGCGCGAGATGCACACTGTAACAAAGCACCGCGCGATTTTCGGCTTCCTGCCTCTCGAGTAATGATTTCTTCCATTCGGACGTGGAACCAATCAAACAAACTCCGAGATACCGGTTAGTGTACATAAAATTTTTCGCCACATCGACGATATACCAATCGACACCGGTCGCCTCGTTGATCAGATACTGAAAAGGCACAGTGGTATCATGATCTTTGTTCAGCATAATAAATTTCGTCGCCGGTTTGCAAAACAATGAAAAATGGCTCAAGCTGCCAAGTGTCGATGCAATTTCGTCGGCGCCGACAACGAGCTCGAGCTGTTCTCTGATCGACAATTGTTCGGGGGAGGTTATTGTAAAGCCGCGCTTGGCAAAAAAATCCTCAAAATAATTCTCGCCGAAAAGCCTCACTCCCAATCGCTTGTCATCGTCGAATAATGATTGCTGACGTTCTAAAATGCCCGAAATGCCCCATCAAAACGCCGCCGAATATAACATCTTCATCGCTCTGATCGATATCCGCCGACTCTACCTTGTAGGCAGAAAAAATATTTCCCCAGCCTCTATCGGTTAATCCTCTAAACAATCCTGCGACAAAATTCAAATCGGCGTCCAACACTCCGCCTTCAAATTTTTTTGACGCGGCATTGCGGCGCGAGGGAAGAATAACTCCCCTTTCAATCCGTTTTACTTCGAGTTGTCGATCAACGAAATACTTGCGATTGAATAACGAATCCCATGTTTCGCCGTTAGTGTGATACAACCTATGTGATGCCTCGTCCATCACTCCTGACCTCCTTCGCAAGGAGCGCATGCGGATTGCCCTCCAACCTGATTTGAACGGCGTTAATTTTCGATTTGAGCGATATCAATTCCTCGCCGTTCTTCGCCCACTGACTCCAGCCGCCAACAAATTTATGAACACGATAAAGAACATCAAAATACTTTGCGCCGCCGTCATCGAGTCTGAGTTTAATCCCCATAATCGGCTTCCCTTTACCGGTTGTGCCCGCCATATGCGCGGTAGAGACTTCCGCCGCCCATCCCTCCGTCGGATAATACACCGCATAATAAACGTCGTAGTACGTCGAATTGAAATATATTTTGATCGCCTGAACATCCAACCTTCGCTCCGGAACACCGCTTACGTAATCTTCATCGCTTTGCGGCAACCACCCCTTGATGGCGACATGCGTCTCGTAACAAAGCTGCGGGCGATCCTTTACCGCCCGGTTTTCGAGTGCCAAAAGACGTCTGTAAACACGAATAACCGCGTTCGTCAAAGTCTTGATCAACCCGAGGGTCGAATATCTTTGGCACCAACGCTCAACATATCCGTTAAAAATCTCCGTCCAATGATCGCCATAATAATCATCAATGCGCTCGCCGAAATAATCTTGAACGAACTGCTTCCAATATTTTGTTGGAGCTATAAGGCATATGCCGCCGTAATGGTTTTCATTCATAAAGTTCCGCGACACATCGACGATATGCCAATCAATGGCGGTTACCTCGTTTATGATGCACTGAAGAACCAGCATTGTATTTGAAGTACGGGTCAACATTATAAACTTTGTATTTGGCTTACAAAACCAAGCAAAATGACTCAACGTGCTCATCATACAAACGATCTCGTCCGCCCCCGTCACGACGGACAGTTGTTCTTCAATCGTCAATTCTTCGGGGGCAACGACCTTATATCCTCGGTCGGCAAAGAATTTCTCAAAATACATCTCATTAAAAGTTATGACTCCGCCTTTTTTCTTGCTGTCATACCTGGTTTTAGACAGATAAACTTTTTTTGCATCCCTGGGAACGATCTTTTTTCTGATGTATTGATATGGAATCAAACATTCCGGACTGTAATATTCGAGAGCGATCACAGACATCTCGGGGACGATGATCGATCTGAACTGCGTAGGCTGATCTATAATGCAAAGGCGTTCCTTCGGGACATCTAACAGCCTCAGAAATTCATAGTGGAAGGGGCGATCACTCGGAGTAAAAAGGATAACAATACGCTTGTCAGACTCGGCATGTTGTACGATATACCAAAATCTCGACAGACACTGTGCCATGAAAACGCCGAAGTGCCCGACAAACACTCCGCCGAAGATCACATCCTCATCAAGAATTTTTATTTCTTCTCTCTCGACATGGTACGCGGACATTATTCCTCCGAGCCCGCTACTGTTTTTTCCTCTTCGGGCACCTGCAACAAAGTTCAATTCACTGTCGCAAACTCCTCCGGAAAATTCTCCTTCTCCGCCTCCCTTCAACGGTCGAGGAGGAAGTATTACACCATTCTCCACATTTTTAACTGTGAGCTCGCGATTCAGCCGATAACTTTTTTTAAGCAGCTTGCTCCAGCTGTCGAAGTGTAGAGCATATAACCGTTGTATTACAGAATTCACAGGGGGGGGCCAAGAATTTGTCTTCTAACTTAATTTGGATCGCGTTTAACTGAGCATCGGAAGAGATGAGTTCTTCAGCATTCTTCGCCCACGGACTCCATTCGCCCTTAAAATTGTGCACGCGGTAAAGAATATTAAATTTGTCGGCGCCGGTTTCGTCGAGCCTGATTTTGATCCCCATGATCGGTTTCGATTTGCCGACCGTTCCCGACATTTGATTGGTTGCAACCTCGTCTGTCCAGCCCTCCGTCGGATAATATACCGAATAATAAACATCGTAATACTGCGGTTTGAAATAAATTTTGACGGCTTGAACATTTAATTTCCGATCGAGAACTCCGCCGATATCGTTTTCAGCGGTCGACGGCAACCAGCCTTTTTGTGCCAAATGCGTTTCATAGCAGAGACTCGGACGCTCTACAGCCAGCCGTTTTTCGAGTTTTATAATTCGGTTGCACATATCTTTCAACGAATCTACCAAATGTTTAGTGCGAACGTATCTTTTACACCAATATCCGATGTACTCGTCGAGAGATTTTTGCAGGAAAATATTATTGTCCTCGCTGACATGCTCCCCAAAACGATCCATAACAAATTCCTGCCACTGTTTGGTGACGCCGACCATGCAAACGCCTATAAGACGCTGAGCATACATAAAATTTCTGGCCGTATTGACGATGCACCAATCGACCTCACTCGCCTCGTTGATCAAACACTGAAGAGGCAGGGGAGAATCCGTTTTGTTCAGGATTGTTATTTTCGTCTTCGGTCTGCAAAGCAGCGCCCAATGACTCAACGTGCCTTGAATGCATACAATTTCATCGGCGCCTTTGAGCAGAGCAAGCTGCTCGCGCATCGGCAATTGCTCAAGCGAGACGACCGTGTACCCATGCTTGGCAAAAAAATCTTCAAAGTACTCCTCACCGAAAACATGAAAGCCGCCCTCTTTGGCTTTGTTGAACGCTATCTTGCTTAAATATAATTTCTTTACATTGGCAGCCTCGACATGATCGCGCATGTAGTGATAAGGAATGAGATATTCTTTGAAAAAATGTTTCCATTCAACTAAAGACTCGTCCGGAACGATTATTGAGCGAAATTGCGTAGGTCTCTCAACGTAAATTATCCTCTCCGCCGGAATGCCCATCAGTTCATACAAAGATTCTTGCCATGGTTTTCTGCCGCCGGATGAGATCAGTACGGCTACTCTGTGTTTCAATTCGGGATGCTGTATGACATACCAGAGTTTGACGAGACATTCGGCCATGAAATGTCCGAAGTGCCCAACGACCACGCCACCGTAAATTACATCTTCATCTAAATGCTCGATAGTTTCTCGCTCGACTTCATACGCGGATCGCAAAGAACCGGCACCACGAAAATAACCGGCGACGAATTTCAAATCGGAATCGCACACGCCGCCTTCCATTTCCCCGGCTTTGCCTCCAACCTTCGGGCGCGCGGGAAGCATTATCCCGTTGTCGACAACAGTAACGCCGAGTTTTTTGTCCAAAAAATATTTCCATTTAACTGCCGCATCAAACGCCTTGGGATTCGCAGTGTATACCCTCTTAAGCAAATTTAACACCCCAATCGTTGAGAATCTCCACCGCCTCGTCGACGACCGACGGCAGGATTTTTTTCATGTCCTCCGATAACTCGACGCCTGCCTCGAGCACGAACGGTTGAGCGCCCAATACGATCACTTCTTCGATCGGACGCCCCGTCAATTCGAGCAGCGTCAATACTTCTTCGATCCCAACCTCATGCGCCGAGATTTTCTGTCGAAAGTGCGCTTTGATCTCCGCCCCCGTCAATCGATATACCGCCCCGCGCTCGAGCCCGCCGTCGACCGCGTCAATGATCAATAATTTTTTCGTCCCCGTCAAAAAATGCGTCAGTTCCATCCCGAGCGTCCCGCCGTCGATCAGTTGAACATTGTCGGGGAAATCGTAATGCTCCTTCAGATGATTTACGACGTGCACTCCGAAGCCCTCATCCGTCAAAATGATGTTGCCGACGCCGAGCACCGTGATCTCCGCCGTGTATAAGCCGTCCGTCAATCCGTCCATCTGTCAATCCTCAATCCGTGTCGATCGCCTTGACCTGCGCGCGGATTATGATCATCGCCAGCACCAATGCGCCGAAGCCCGACGCCAAGCCCAGCCAACCGTTTTGCGTGATGCCGTCGACGATGTAGCCCACCACACAGCACGCCGACACCACCAGCACATAAGGCACTTGCGTCTCGACGTGCTCAAGGTGATTGCATTGCGCGCCCGCCGACGCAAGGATCGTCGTGTCAGAAATCGGCGACGCGTGATCTCCGCCGACCGCTCCCGATAAGATCGCCGCCACGCACAACACCAACATCGGATATAAATCCGTGTTCGTCGCGTCGAGCACCGCCATTGCAATCGGGATCAAGATGCCGAACGTTCCCCACGACGTCCCCGTCGCAAACGCCAGCCCGATCGCCACCAAGAAGAATATCAGCGGCAGGAACATCATCACCGACATGTGCTCGCTCACCACCGCGCCCACGTAGCCGCCCAGATTTAAATACTTCGCACTGCAGATGCCCGACAGCGTCCACGCCAAGCACAATATAAAAACCGCCGGCATCATCGCTTTGAAGCCTTGAGTGAAGCACTCGCAGAACTCCGCGAACTTCACCACTCCGCGCGGAAGATATAAAAATGCGGTGAACACGAACGCGATAAACGATCCGATCACCAGCGCCTTCGACGAGTCGCAATCCGCAAACGCGTCCGCAATCCCGACGCCCTCGTTGTGAATGCCGCCCGTGTATAACATACCATAAATGCACGCGCCGATCAATACGAGCAGCGGCAGCACCAGATCAATAATTTTTCCGTTGCCCGTCGTCGGCTGATTGGTCTCGACCGCGTCTTTGTACTCGTCGGGGATTACAAACGATCTCTTGTTATCCCGAACGACGCGCCCCATCGTCGCAAAATCCCGCCCGCTCACGATGATAAAAATCATGAACGCCATCGTCAGCCAAGCGTAGAGATTGAACGGGATCGTCTCCAAGAAAATTGTAAAGCCGTCGACCGTCGCGCCCTCGGGCAACGACGAGCCCACCGCCGCCGCCCAACTCGACACCGGCGCGATGATGCAGATCGGAGCCGCCGTCGCGTCGATCACATACGCCAACTTCGCCCGCGCGATCTTGAATTTATCCGTCACCGGTCGCATGACAGTTCCGACCGTCAAACAGTTAAAATAATCGTCGATAAAGATCATCACGCCCAAAAGCGCCGTCAAGCCCAACGCACTTTTCTTGCCGTTGATCTTCGATCGAGCCCACTCACCGTAGGCGCGCGTCGCTCCCGATTTGGTGATCGCTGCGACCAATATTCCGAGCGTCACGAGGAAGACCAAAATGTTGACGTTGCCGCCGACTTTTTCTTCCATCGCCTCGAACATCGCAACGATCGCCTCGAGCGGATTGCCGCCCGCAAAGATCATCGCGCCCGAAAAAATTCCTATCAGCAGTGACATGTAAACTTCTTTCGTCCAGAGCGCCAACACGATCGTGATGACCGGAGGCGCGATTGACCACGCCGATTGTTCCATTAAAAAGTCCCCTTTCCAAAAACCCAATCCAAAAAAACCGGCGATATTCTACAACAGCTCAATCCGAAAATCAATTACGAATTACGCATTGCGCATTATTAATTGCCTTTCAACGGCAGGATTTTGAAAACGAAAAATCGAATAAGCGCTCATTAAAAATTTTGGGAGGTATTGTAAGATGAGCGGGCTGCGATCAATGAGGACGCAATTCATTTTGATGATGGTGATTGCGTCGCTCCTAACGATGATCTTCGTAGGCGCAATTTTTATGGGCAATTTATTTTCGAGTTCCGACGCGGAAATGGAAAATTATCGGGCGAATCTGATCGAGGACGTCGAGCGCGAACTCAAGAGCGAAACCGAGACGGCAATCAGCATAATCGATGCGGTGTATAAACGTCAGCAGGCGGGGCAACTCACCGAGGAGCAGGCGCGGGCGGAGGCGGCGAACCTCATTCGCAACATTCGATATGCCAATGGCGAAGGGTATTTTTGGATTGACACATACGAGGGCGTCAACGTGGCGCTGTTGGGTCGCGCGGAGACCGAGGGCAAATCGCGCATCAACGCAACCGATCCCAACGGTAAACAGTATGTCCGCGAGATGATTCAGGTCGCGCAATCGGGCGGCGGCTTCACCGAGCTGATGTTTGCAAAGCCGAACACATCAAATCCGCTGCCGAAGAGAAATTACACGACGACATTCGAGCCGTACCGTTGGGTGGTCGGCACGGGCGTTTGGATTGATTACATCGACAATAAAGTTGCCGAGGCTCAAAAGAAAGTCGATGAGGAGTTCCGCTCGAAAATGATGTTGACGGTCGGCGGAGTGGTTGTGCTCGAGATTTTGATCTGCCTGCTTGCCGGACCGTTGTCGGCGAAATTGATCGCTCCGATCCGCGACGTGACGACGGTGCTCGAAACGCTTGCGACGGGTGACTTCCGTCGTCCGCCGTCGGAGCATCTCGACACCGATCGCGACGACGAAATCGGATTGATGGCGCGCGCGGTGATCGATCTGCGCAAGAACGTCCGCGAGATGTTGCAGAGAGTAGTGGCGGCGGCGGAGCAAGTGGCGGCGGCGTCCGAGCAATTGACGGCGTCGGCGGATCAATCGTCGGTGGCAATCAATCAGGTGGCGGATTCGATCACGAACGTGGCGGGCGCCTGCACCGAGCAATTCACGGAAGTCGAGAACGCGGGGCATCAATCGGATCAGCTCAAAGTCAATATGAAGGCGTTCACCGATATGTTGACGACGTCGGAGGATAAAATCAAGGCGACGAACGAGGCGGCGGACGCGGGCGATAAGAACGTGGCGGCGGCGGTCGACCAGATGAAAGTGATCGAGTCGGCGGTTTCGGACACGGCGGCGGTGATAGCGAAGTTGGGCGAGGAGTCCGACAAGATCGGCAAAATCGTCGAGGCGATCGCGGCGATATCGGATCAGACAAACTTGTTGGCGCTGAACGCGGCGATCGAGGCGGCGCGCGCGGGCGAGCATGGTCGGGGCTTTGCGGTCGTGGCTGATGAAGTTAGAAAACTTGCCGAGCAGTCTCAAAGCTCCGCGCGGGAGATTTCGGATTTGATCGGCTCGATCCAAGCGAAGGCGCAAGACGCGGTCAACTCCATGCAGACGGGCGTCGACAAGGTACGCATCGGCACCGAGGCGGTGACGGGCGGCGGTCAGGCATTCAAGCAAATTGCGGAGATGGTGACGGAGGTCGCGGATAACTCGCGCAAGATGGCAAAACTCGTTGCGACGTTGGTCGGCAGCACGGACGAGATCACGAAATCGGTCGAGAACATCAATACGAAGAGTCGGGAAGTGGCAAAAGAGTCGGAGACGGTGTCGGCGGCGAGCGAAGAGCAGACGGCGACGATGCACGAGATCGCGGACGCGAGTCGGGAGTTGGCGAGCCAGGCTCAACAGATGCAGGAAGTCATTTCGCGGTTCAAGGTATAATTTCTCCCGCTCTCGACAGATAACCTTAGGGGCGACGGAAAAAAATTTTTTCATACCCGCCCACCCCCCCCCGAAAAAATTT
>CALGGP010000061.1 GCA_937915885.1 uncultured Selenomonadales bacterium
AATATTCGTAGCTGTCGATGGGCATCACTTTTTCTTCTTTCGAGCCGTCGCTCAATTCAAATTTCACTCGGCGCAGTTTGAATCGATTACTCTTTCCGCTCTCAACGTCCGTCAAAAAATATTCCGCGTTCTTATATTTGTTTTTGACACTCTCGCCGAAAATTTGATTCCAATGCTCGAACACCTCATAAAAATTATCCTCATTGATATTTTTCTTGACGGCTACTATGTTCGTATCACGGAGGTAAATGATCTTTACGAGCGAAACAAATTCGTCGGCGTCGGACGGTACATCGAAATTATAAACGCGGCACTGTTGAATGACGGTCTCATTGACAAGCGCGGCGATTAATTTTTTGCACGGCGTCGACGGAGCCAAGTCCCAATCGAACTGATCAGAGGCAGCGGATTTGACGTAGTAGCTCGAGAGATCGTCGGCGGGAATGATCGCGGCGGATTTTTTGTCAACGACGGCGATCAATCTGCTCGGTACTCGAGAATCGCTGCCGTACTTCAACCGTCGGATGTAGTAGAGAGATTGAGCGAAGGCTCGAGCGCGGCGCCCAATTTCATTTAATCCTCCGTCGTATTTAAACTCGAAAAGAATTTGCGGCGTATAAAAATCGATGTTCTTTCGGCTGTCAAATTTAAAAGTGCGCGGCAGTTTCGATTGGAAGAACCGTATGAAATTGAATTTGACTTCTTCCTCCGTTTCGCAAGCCGACAGCGCCTGCAATATATTTTTAATCAAAGTAAGTCACCTCGTCGCGTAAAAAACCCAATGTATATATCTGCGGCAAAATTTTTTCGCCCAACCGCTCGAACTCCGCGCGGAAGGTTTCATCGTCGAGGAGATTGGCGTCCTTCAACGCTCCGAACACTTGATAGCGTCCCGCGTCCCACGTTTCGATTTTAAACTTTCTTCGATCGAGCTCCTCGAGCAGAGAATAGAACTGCCGATAAATTTTTTTAGCCGCCTCGAGCACCGCTCGTGCCTCCGTCGACAACGAAGCCGACTTCAACCATTGCGCCGCAAATCTTTCTTCTTCACCATCAAACGGATATAAATTATTTTTGATCTGATAGATTTCGCCTTCGTACTCGACGTCCTTCAACGCCGTCGTGTAATTGGACGGCGCAAATAACGACCACACGACGCAATCGTTGACAAACTCCGTCGGCAGTCTTTTCGTCGGGCGGAGGAATTGATCTCGATCGTTGAGCCACGTCGCCTTCGGAAGTCGTCGGACGGCATGCACGACCATGCATTGCTCGAAATTATCTGCCGTGATCGAAAACGCGCCCGCACTGACATACGGTCCCGATAACAGCGCCGTTTTATTTTGATGCATGACATCGTTGCCTGCCGACATCAGAGACGCGATGAACCCCTCCGCGATCCGATCGCAGGGCATTTTATGCGCGCGCCCGATCTTCAGCGCACTCGACATTGGCGGAAATTTTTTTGTGCACGACGGATGCTCGAACCACCGGTTGATCAAATCTCCGCGCGGAATCGATTTTATTTTTTTGGCGGCGATCTTCTCGAGTTGATCATCAAACACTTCCAATTCGATTGTCTGATCGGTCAACGGAATGTGTTCGGCAAGATTCCACATCAAAAAGCCGACGGGGAATTGCCCCTTCGTCCCTTGAAAGTGTTTCGACGGAAATACAAAACCGCCCTCAAATTTATAATCGAAAAACTTATCGCGGAGCCGCTGATCATTGTTGGCGTTGATGTATTTAATTTTCGAGAACAGCCCGAGGAGCGTCCGCCGATTTTTAAATTCCCGATCGATGCGATAGAGGAACTGCGAAAAGAGTTCGCGGCTCGTCAGCCCGAGTCCTTCGTCGGTCATCAGTTTTCGTATCGCCGTCATCGACACCGCATTTTTATTGACTTTATCGGAGCCGCGCTCGGGATTGTTGGCGGTCGCATACGGCGGATTGATGAACACTA
>CALGGP010000062.1 GCA_937915885.1 uncultured Selenomonadales bacterium
CATATTCCTCCGTGGAGAAGCCGGATATGTTGGCGATGATGGGGCCGCGGTACAGGCCGCGCAGGGCGGGCAGTTCCTCCGCGGCGACCCGCTCCAGGCCCGGATTTTGCAGGCCGACGCTGTTGAGCATTCCGGCGGGCGCTTCGGCGATGCGCGGAGAGGGATTACCGAAGCGCGGATAGAGCGTCGTGCCCTTGCAGGAGAAGCTGCCAAGGCAGTTGATGTCATAAAATTTCGCGAACTCCAACCCATAGCCGAACGTGCCGCTGGCCGGGATGATGGGGTTAGCCATTTCGATGCCGCAGAGCGTGACGCTTGTATTTACCATACCACAGTCCCTCCCGGGAAGATCGGCCCGTCGGCGCAGACGCGTTTTGCGCCGTCCGTCGAAGGCAGCCGCCCACGTTTCGCGCCGCTCGTCGAAGGTAGCCGCCCGCATTTTGCGTCGACCGTCGAAGGCAGCCCGCCCGCGTTTTGCGCCGACCGTCGAAAAGATCGGGCGCCGCCGACGCGGGTGGGAACCACGAACACAATTGGGGCGCCAACCTCCGTGGGCGGGAGCGTCGGTGGCGCCCCTAAATCCTCACCCCGTCGCCCCGAAGTTTGAAGGACGGAATCTTTCTGTAGGGGGCGCTGACCTGCCGGACGATGTGTCAATTTTTTGTCCGATTGCAACGCGCTTGACAGCCTATTTTTGTCGATGATACAATCACCGCGCTTTACAAAACGATCGCATTTGTCTTTTTTGCGGTCTTAACATCGGAAAGGAGGTCATAATCTACATGCCGACCATCAATCAGTTAGTCAGGAAGAGCAGACAGACCCTCGTCGAGAAGTCAACCGCGCCCGCGCTCAAGGAATGCCCACAAAAACGCGGCGTCTGCACTCGTGTTTATACCACTACTCCCAAAAAGCCGAACTCCGCTTTACGTAAGGTCGCTCGTGTTCGCCTCACCAACTCCATCGAAGTCACCGCGTATATCCCGGGCATCGGACATAATCTCCAAGAGCACAGCGTTGTGCTGATTCGCGGAGGTCGTGTCAAGGACCTGCCGGGCGTGCGCTATCACATCATTCGCGGCACCCTCGACACCGCAGGAGTTCAGGATCGCAATCAGGCGCGCTCCAAATACGGCGCCAAGAAAGCCAAAGCCAAAAAGAAGTAACGATCAGCCGCGCTGATTGCAGAAGGGAGGAATATTATAAATGCCAAGGAAAGGTTCCGTGCCCAAGCGCGATGTCTTGCCGGACCCGCTGTACAATTCAAAAACGGTTACGAAGTTCATCAATAAAGTCATGCTGTCGGGCAAAAAAAGCGTCGCTCAACGAGTGGTCTATGACGCGTTCGAGATCATTCGCGAGAAAAGCGGTAAAGACCCGCTCGAGGTTTTCGAGACGGCGCTCCGAAATGTCATGCCCGTGCTCGAGGTTCGTGCTCGTCGCGTCGGCGGCGCCAACTATCAGGTTCCCGTCGAGGTTCGTCCCGAGCGTCGAATGACGTTGGGAATCCGCTGGCTCGTCAATTACGCCAGACTCCGCAGTGAGAAAACCATGGACGCCCGACTCAGCGCCGAGCTCATGGACGCCGCCAACAACACCGGCGCGTCAATCAAGAAAAAAGAAGACACCCATAAGATGGCGGAGGCGAATAAAGCATTCGCGCATTATCGCTGGTAATCTCCGACACGGTTGCAATCAGTTGACAACGTGTCGAAGTAAGGGGCGATATCGAAGTGTCAAGAGAGTTTTCACTCGAAAAGACTCGCAACATCGGAATCATGGCGCACATCGACGCCGGCAAGACCACCACCACCGAGCGCATACTCTTCTACACCGGCATCAATCACAAAATCGGTGAGGTGCACGACGGCGCCGCGACCATGGATTGGATGGTTCAAGAGCAGGAGCGCGGCATTACGATTACGTCAGCTGCGACTACGTGTCATTGGAAGAATCATCGAATCAATATCATCGACACGCCCGGGCACGTCGATTTCACCGTCGAAGTTGAGCGTTCGTTGAGAGTGCTCGACGGGGCGGTGGCGATTTTGACGGCGCGCGGCGGTGTCGAGCCGCAAACCGAAACAGTTTGGCGGCAGGCGGAACGATACAATGTCCCACGGATGGCTTATATCAACAAAATGGATATAACCGGAGCGGACTTTTTTAATGTGATACAGATGATGCGCGACCGCCTGCACACCAACGCCGTCCCGATCCAACTGCCGATCGGCGCCGAAGACAAATTCGAGGGCATCATTGATCTGATCAAGATGGACGCGATTGTCTACGATGACGATCTCGGCGAGCGTTCCTCCGAAGTCGACATTCCCGACAATCTCACGGAACTTGCCGAGGAGTATCGCGATAAACTGTTGGAGGCGTGCGCGGAGCAGGACGACGACTTCATGGAAAAATATCTCGGCGGCGATCCCGTCACCGAAGATGAGATCAAAGCCGTCATTCGCAAGGCGACAATCGCGTGCAAGATGACGCCGGTGACGTGCGGCACGTCGTATCGTAATCGCGGCGTTCAACCGTTGCTCGATGCGATAGTAGATTATCTGCCGTCGCCGCTCGACATTCCGCCGATTCAGGGCATCGTTCCCGACACCGACGAAGAAGACGAGCGTCCGGCGAGTGATGACGAGCCGTTCTCGGCGCTGGCGTTCAAAATCATGACTGATCCGTTCGTCGGCAAGCTGGCGTTCTTCAGAGTGTACTCGGGCACGTTGCAATCGGGCTCGTATGTGTACAACTCGACGAAGGGGCGCAAAGAACGCATCGGACGTATCCTCCAGATGCACGCCAACAATCGCAAGGAGATTGATATCGTCTACAGCGGCGACATCGCGGCGGCGGTCGGCTTGAAAGAGACGACGACGGGCGACACGCTCTGCGACGAAAAGCATCCGATCATTCTCGAGTCGATGAGCTTCCCCGACCCCGTTATATCGGTGGCGGTGGAGCCGGCGACAAAGCAGGATCAAGACAAAATGGGCGTCGCGCTCCAGAAGTTGGCGGAAGAAGATCCGACGTTCCAAGTGCGCACCGATCCCGAGACGGGTCAAACGATCATCTCGGGCATGGGCGAATTGCATTTACAGATCATCGTCGACCGCATGCTCCGCGAGTTCAAGGTCGATTGTCAAGTGGGCGAGCCGCAAGTTGCGTATCGCGAGACGATTAGAAAATCCGCGAAGGCCGAAGGCAAATTCATTCGACAGTCGGGCGGACATGGACAGTACGGGCATTGTTGGATCGCGATTGAGCCGCAAGAGGCGGGCGCGGGCTTCGCGTTCGAGAGCAAAATCGTCGGCGGCGTGATTCCGAAGGAATATATCAATCCGATCGAGGCAGGCGTCAAACAGGCGATGGAGAATGGAGTTTTGGCGGGTTATCCGATGGTCGACGTGAAAGCGACGGTCTACGACGGAAGTTTTCATGAGGTCGACAGCTCGGAGGCGGCGTTCAAAATTGCGGGCTCGATCGCATTCAAGGCGGCGGCTGAAAAAGCCAAGCCCGTTCTGCTCGAGCCGTGCGTGCGGGTCGAAGTCACGGTGCCCGAAGAGTACATGGGCGATGTGATAGGAGACTTAAATTCGCGGCGCGGACGGATCGACGGGATGGAGCCGCGCGGAGGCGTGCAAGTGATCAGAGGATTTGTGCCGCTGTCGGAGATGTTCGGCTATGCGACCGATCTCAGATCGAAGACGCAGGGGCGCGGCAATTACTCAATGGAAGTTGCGTATTATGCGGAAGTGCCGCAGGCGATATCTGAAGCGATTGTCGCTCGCAACAAAGGCGAATAAATTTCTCACCCGCCCGACCTTTTTGGGGGCGACGGATTAGTGGGCGCCGTCGACGCTCCCACCCACCGATGACGGCGCCCAACAGAGGAAGGCATGCCCACCCGCGTCGACGGCGCCCCGCAGGGTCGAAGAGCAGCAGTCCTTCATAGCCCCGCAAGGTCGAAGGGCGGCAGTCCTTCAAAGCCCCCGCAAGGTCGGACGGCGCAGTCCTTCACAGCCTCCGCAGGGTCGAAGGGCGCAATCTTTCAAAGCCCCCGCAAGGTCGGACGGCGCAGTCTTTCAAAGCCCTGCAGGTCGAAGGGCGCAGTCCTTCAAAGCCCCGCAGGGAAAATAAAGGG
>CALGGP010000063.1 GCA_937915885.1 uncultured Selenomonadales bacterium
GACACAGGGGCGGAGCAACGATAATTCTCCCGCCCCCCCGAAAAGGAATTAAGAATGCGGAATTAGAAATGAAGGGGCGCCGCCGGCGCAGGGTGGGAATCGCTACCTCAGTTGGGCGCCGCGCTCCGTGGGTGGGAGCGCTGGCGGCGCCCTTTAACTTTTTAGGTGTCACCCCAAAAGCCGAAAGCGGAGCCGGCAACGGGCGGGAGGGCGGGATTATAATTTTTGGAGGGAATGCATTGGATTTTGGAGCAACGGATTTTTCGATCGGCGAAGACTGCGGCGTCTTCGGTATGTATGATCTCGACGGCGGCGACGTAGCCTCCACCATCTACTATGGTCTCTACGCCCTTCAACATCGCGGGCAGGAGAGCGCCGGAATCGCCGTCACTAATACTTCCAACGGCAAGGACAACGTCTTGTGTCACAAGGGGCTCGGCAGGATCAATCAGGTTTTTCGTCGTGAGAACATCGAGCGCCTCAACGGAAATCTCGGCATCGGTCACGTCCGTTACTCCACCGCCGGCGCCTCCACTCACGAAAATTCTCAGCCCCTCGTGCTCGCTTACATCAAGGGCACTCTGATGCTCGCGCACAACGGCAATCTCGTCAACGCGCCCGCGCTCCGACGTGAGCTCGCCGCCAACGGCGCCATCTTTCAGACCACCATCGATACTGAAACAATCGCGTATCACATCGCTCGAGAACGCATCGATACGCGCAACGTCCAAGAGGCGGTCGTTCGTGCGCTCCGAAAAGTCGTCGGATCATATTCGCTCGTCGTCGCCAGTCCGCGCAAATTGATCGGCGCGCGCGATCCTTTCGGCTTCCGTCCGCTCGTGCTCGGCAAGAAGGATAACGCTTACATCATCGCGTCGGAGACGTGCGCGCTTGAGACCGTCGACGCGGAATTTATTCGAGATATCGAGCCGGGCGAAGTTGTCTCGATCGATCACGACGGCAATGTTGAGTCCAATCTCGACTTGGCGATCCCCAATCAATTGACGGCGCGTTGCATTTTCGAGTACATTTATTTTTGCCGACCCGATACGGTTTTCGACGGCATGGACGTTACGCGCTCGAGAATTATTGCGGGACGATTGCTGGCGAAAACTCATCCCGTCGAGGCTGATCTCGTCGTCGGCGTGCCCGAGTCGGGCAATATGGCGGCGTTGGGTTTTTCGATGGAGTCGGGCATTCCCTACGGGATCGCGTTTACCAAAAATACTTACGTCGGACGCACATTCATCAGACCTCAACAGTCGATGCGCATTCAGAGCGTCAAAGTCAAGCTCAACGTCCTTAGAGAAATGGTCGAAGGCAAGCGAATTGTGATGATCGACGACTCGATCGTGCGCGGGACGACATCGGATCAGATCGTGACGATGCTCCGTCGGGCGGGCGCGAGCGAAGTGCATATGAGAGTGTCGGCGCCGCCGTTTTTGCATCCGTGCTATTTCGGAGTGGACATTCCGTCGCGGGATCAACTGATCGCGCACAATCGGACGGTCGAGGAGATCAGAGAAATAATCGGGGCGGATTCACTCGGGTATTTGCCGATCGAGTGCTTGAGTGAGATGGCGGGCGGGCGACCGATCTGCACGGCGTGTTTCAGCGGCGTTTATCCGATCGATCCGCCGACCGAGGACATCAGAGGAGACTACATAAAATAAAAATGCTCCGCGCGGAGTGACTGATTTTTGGGACGCCGCCAGCGCTCCCGTCCACCAGTGGCGGCGCCCAACCGAGCCCAATGTTCCCACCCGCGCTGACGGCGCCCGCCTTTTTCATCGGTAACGAAATTGCCAACGATCGAAGCGACGGTGCCCGCTCGCGTCGACGCTAACAATTGGGCGGGCGACGAAGCGGGAGTGGGCGGCGACATGACCATTGGCGCTCCCCCCGCGCTGACGGCGCCCTTCTCTTCATCGGCAACGAATTTACCAACGATCGAAGCGACGGTGCCCGCTCGCGTCGACGCTAACAATTGGGCGGGGCGGCGAAGCGAGGGCGGCAGCCCCATATGGGCGGGAGAAATTATTTTTTGGAGGTAATATCATGGATTTGTTGTCATTGAGCAAGGCGCGCTACTCGTGCCGCAAAATTTCCGATAAGCCCGTCGAGCAGGAGAAGATCGATCGCATCATCGCGACCGCCATCTCCGCGCCCACCGCTAAAAATCTCCAGCCCTATAAATTGTGGCTCTTAAAATCCGAAGAGGCGCTCGAAAACTTTAAGCAGGCTTGCCACTTCACCTTCGGCGCAAAAATTTTGATCGTGGTCGGCGCTAAACCTTCCGACGCTTTTGTCCGTCCCTTCGACGGTCACAATTTCGCCGACATCGACGCCGC
Source organism: uncultured Selenomonadales bacterium (assembly GCA_937915885.1). Lineage (GTDB taxonomy): Bacteria > Bacillota > Negativicutes > Selenomonadales > Selenomonadaceae > Quinella. The sequence continues at coordinate 2,352 of CALGGP010000063.1, forward strand.
CATCATCGCCACTCACATCATGCTCGCCGTCGAAGCCGAAGGGCTTAATTCGACGTGGGTCGGCTACATCGACACCCCCAAGCTCAAAGAATTATTCCCGCAGATGTCCGAGTATGAGATCGTCGCCGCATTCCCCATCGGTTATGCCGCCGACGACGCTAAACCTTCGCCGCGCCATTTCGAGCGCCGCTCCGTCGAGCAAGCCGTCGAAGTCCTCTAAACCTAAATCGACAATATTAAAGCGGGCGTCCGCAGTCCCTATCACATCGGATCGCGGAGTGCCCGCAATATTTTTGTGTTGCGAGGAAAAAAATGGGCGTTGCAATCGGCATCGACCTCGGCACCGATAACACCGTCGTCTCGTATGTCGACAAACGGGGCAGGCTCGTCCGGTTCCGATACGGTGAATTCCGATACGATAAAATACCGTCGGTGATTTACTTCGAAAGTCGGAGCGAGTATTTTATCGGTCGCCAGGCGCAAAACCTTTCAATGATAAATCCTGCGGCGGGCGTCAAAAATTTTAAGACACACATTGGTGATCCGGAAAAATATTCGATCACGCCCGAGGAGGGTGAACCGTTTTTGTTGCGCTCGAGGGAGATCACAAAACTTTTTTTGCATAAGATCGTCAACAGCTTGTCGGAGGAATTGATCAAGAAATTCGGCGCCATTGACGGTACCATTGGGCAAACAATTATCACCGTGCCGGGGAATTTCAGCTCGACGCAGAAGGGCGAAACACGTCGTGCGGCTCGCGATGCGGGGCTCGACATCGTCAAAATTGCCGCAGAACCAACCGCCGCCTTGATCGCCTACTCAAACGATGGCGTTATCGAGAAAAACGATGCCGTCATTCTCGTATGTAAAATCGATGTCCGATCTTTTGATGTGTCGATCATTCGGCGCGACGGCAATATGTTTGAGGAGATTGCCAGGGGTGGCGACAAGCGGCTTGGCGGCAACGTATTCACCGACAAACTCGTCGAGTACATTCTCGAGCAGGTCAACGACGAATACGACTTGAGCATGCCGTTCGATGAGGACATCTTCTACGTCCTCCTCCGTAGCACAGCAGAGAACACAGCAGAGAATATACTTTGCGAATTCATCGATGAAGATTTTGTCACTGAATACGTAATTCTGAACGACGGCAAATTATTTGAGATTGAATTTGCTCGTCAAGAACTCGATGAATTACTCATCGATCCGATTAATAAGATGACCGACATCATCAATCAGACGCTCGAGCAGGCGCGCGACAGGGGCATCAAATCTGTCGATAAATTTGTGAGCGTCGGCGAATCCGCGTTCATACCAACGATCGCTGAAATGCTCAGTCGGAAACTGAACCGCACATTGCATTACGCCGACGATGAAACCTACGCTGTGATCTTCCCGAGGCGCCGCTCTCTTGGCTTATGAGGAGCAGATGCTTACCGAGACGTTTACCGAATTCGAGAGCCGCCTGTATGAGTATTTCATAGGCATCATTCAGGACGATCTCGGACTCGATCTCTCAAGCCATCAAGCCTCCGGACTCGTTTTTAACGAATACAATTTTTTGACCGGCAGAGTTCATAAAAAGGTTGAGGAGATCCGAAAACATCTTCGCGACACTCTCCCGACGAAAGTGATTATGCTCAATTTGTTTTATCGAAACGGCAGGATTTACGACTTTATCACCGAGCTCACTCGAGAGGATTTTGAAAACATTTGTCAGCCCGTCAATATCGATGTTATAATCGCAAGAGCTGTTTCAGAATCTGAATTTGAATGAACGGGTGAAGTCGATGGATAAAATTTTACAGGTGTACAACACGCTCGACGAGCTGAGCGCCAACGTCGATCTCGGAACTTTAGTGCAGAGCGCCCTCGAAGGTTCCCTTCAACGTTGGTTCGAGGAACATTTTTATTCCGATCAGGCGCAGGCACTCAACCGCGAACGCATCAACGAGCTCGACGCCGACGCGATCCGTCTGGCGCTGTGCGAAGAACTTTCGCTAGATCTGATGAGCCTATCGGATTACGATACGCGATCGATCGAGCGCGCCCTTGCACGTCGGAGAAAAAAAATCATGTACATCGACTTCGACGCGGGCGATCCCGACGGCTACATTGCCGAGAATCAGGCGCAACTGATAAAGCTGATGTACAAAGACGATTGCAAGGTGATTTATCTGTGCGGCGGCGAGTTCCAAATTCCGTTGGGTCGTCGTTCGATGACGTATATCGGACGCGACGGCGCGATCATCAATGTCGCCGCTCGACAGCCGCTCAATCTCGACGAGGCGGGCATCATTCTTCGAGACGTGACGCTTTATCTGCAATACCTCACGCCCGATAAAATTACGCTCGATAATTCCGAGAACGTTCGGTTTGTGCTCGGCAGGCGCTTCGCGCTCGACGATGAGATCAAGCAACACGAAATTTATGCGTTCCTCCAAGGCAGGGGAGCTTTCGAGAGTTTTGAAGCGTTCGAGAGTCGTTCGGAGCGGATGCGCGGGATTGTGGTCGGCGAGGTCGCGCTCGAGGCGTCGGATTTTGACATCGCGAGAAATATTTTCGAGTTGCGTCCGAAGTGGCGCGTCGAATTTGTAAAGGCGATCAAAAAATTTGCGCGGGATAAATTTTTCAGCGTGTTTGTCGACGCCGACTCCGCGCGGAAGATTTTCGAGAACGAGCGCAAACAATTGGTCTATGCGGATTTTGGGACGGACGGCGGCGACGCGGCAATTCGAGTTATGTTTTTGCAGACGGAGACTTGCGGCAGGATTTTGATTCTGTTGACGGATAAACCGCCCGATTTTATTTTCGACAATCCGATCGGTTACACGTCGGGCTCGGGCGGCGCGGGCTACGGGCTCGAATTGATTGCCGCGTTCAAGGATGACGTCAAGGCATGATGAATGCGTTTCACACGTTGCGGACGCGCGGCGAAAATTTTTCGATGTACCGATTCGAGCTGTTGACGATGATGTTGTCAGCGCTCGAGTGGAAGAAGCACAACGGTCGGATCAAACTCGTCACCGATCGGCGCGGCGCGGAGTATCTGAAGCAATTCGAGCTCGAAAAAATTTACGACGAGATTGATGTGTCGCTCGACGAGATCGACGCGCTCGGGATTGATGAAAATATTTTTTGGGCGGGAGCGAAATTGTTTGCGTTGAGTCGGCAGCAATGCCCGTGCGTGATGCTCGATCTCGACTTCATTGTGTGGCGTCCGCTTGACTTCTCGCCGTATCGAAACGATGTCGCCGTCATTCATTTTGAACGCGTCGGCAATGAAATTTATCCGCCGTCGGAGCATTTTCGATTCAAAAATAATTTTCGATTGCCGCCGTCGTTGGATTGGACGGTCGAGGCGTGCAACACGGCGTTTGCATACTTCGGCGCGCGTGACTTCGTCAATCGATATTGCAACTTCGCGTTTGACTTCATGCGTGCCGCCGACGGTGACGGCTTGCCTTACATGGTCTTCGTCGAGCAACGGTGGCTGGCGATGTGCGCTCGACTGATGGGACGGTCGGTGCATGAGATGTCGTCGCTGAATGATCTGTTCGGCGGTCGGCAAAAATATTTTACTCATATTTGGGGCGCGAAACAAAAATTGCGGGACGATCCGATCGCGGCAGATAAATTCTGCGCTGACTGCATCTTGTCACCGTCGTTGGCATAGAGGGTGTGCAGGTCGATGACCTGCAGGCC
>CALGGP010000064.1 GCA_937915885.1 uncultured Selenomonadales bacterium
AGGTCGTCAGGCTTGCCCAAAAAAGGTGGGTGGGCGGGATAAAAAATTTTTTTCCGTCGCCCCCAAGCGAGGTTTAGGGATGATACAGTTGATAGAAGATCGCGCCGTCCGCAAAATGCTCCGCCTGCGCTTTCCTCCATCCTCCGAATGCGTCATCGATCGTCACCAGCGTCAACGGCTTGAATATTTTTGAGTACTTCGCCAGCACCGATGAGTTTCGCGGTCGATAAAAATTCGCCGCTACCAACTCTTGACCCGCCGGCGAGTACAAATATCGGATATATTCCTCCGCCAGCCGACGCGTCCCCTTCCGATCGACTACCGCGTCGACCACCGCCACCGACGGCTCCGCCAAAATCGAGATGCTCGGCGTCACCAACTCGTATTCGTTCGGCGCCTCTTTCAAGCCCAATAACGCTTCATTTTCCCACGCGATCAGCACGTCGCCCTTCTTGCCGAGCACGAATGAATTTGTCGAGCCCCGCGCTCCCGTGTCGAGTGCCACTACATTTTCAAACATTTTTTTGATGAACGCCCGAATTTGCGTCTCGTCGCCGTCGTATTTTTGCCGCGCATATTCCCACGCCGCCAAATAATTCCATCGCGCCCCGCCCGATGTCTTCGGATTCGGCGTCACTATCGATACGTCGTCTCTTATCAGATCGTCCCAATCGCGTATGTCCTTCGGATTGCCCGCTCGCACCAAAAATACTACCGTCGATGTGTACGGCGCCGAATTGCTCGGGAATCGATTGATCCAACCGCTTTTGATCAGTCCCGCGTCGCTGATCTCGTCAACGTCCGCCGCCAACGCCAGCGTCACTACATCCGCCTCTTGACCTTCAATCACCAGCCGCGCCTGCTTCCCAGAGCCCCCGTGCAGATGCTCAAACGTCACGTCCTCCTTGCTGAGCTCCTTCCACACGTCTTTGAACGCATCGTTGTACGCCGCAAACAATTCCCGCGTCGGATCATACGACACGTTGATAAATTTCTTTTCGACTCCGACCGTCGACGACTGCTCGCCGCAGCCCGCCATCGATCCAATCAGCAGCACCGCCCCCAACGCCGCGCCCAATAATTTTTTTACCGTCACCGTCGCTCACTCCTTTTTAGGTTGCAGCTTGAATTGATCGAATATCCCGCCGTTGTCGAAATGAATTTTTTGCACGTCCTTCCAATCGCCGAACGCGTCCGCTATCGACACCAGCACCAGCGGCTTGAATATGTCCAAATGTTGAGCGAGCACCTCCGAATTGCGCGGGCGATAGAAATTTTTCGCCGCGAGCTCCTGCCCCTCGATCGAATACAAATATCGGATATATTCCTCCGCCAACCGTCGAGTGCCCTTGCGATCGACAACTTCATCGACGACCGCGATTGACGGCTCCGCCAGGATCGAGATGCTCGGCGTGACGATCTCGTACTCGGTCGGCAGCTCGCTCACGATTCGCAACGCCTCATTCTCCCACGCGATCAGCACGTCGCCCTTTCGATCCTCGATAAATGTTTTGAGCGTTTCGCGAGACGTGTTGTTGAGCACCGCAATGTTCTCATACATCGCCCGAACGAACTCCCGCGACTTGTCGTCGTCGCCGTTGTTTTTGTGTCGAGCATACTCCCAAGCCGCCAAATAATTCCATCGCGCGCCGCCTGAAACTTTAGGATGGAGCGCAATTATCTCAACGTCCGCGCGGAGCATGTCGTCCCAATCCAAAACATTTTTAGGATTGCCCTTGCGAACGAGAAAAACGATCGTCGAAGTATAGGGCGCCGAATTGTAAGGAAAAAGTTTCAGCCAGCCCGGGCGAATGAGACCGGCTTTTTCGATCCGATAAACGTCATAGGCGAGCGACAGCGCAACCACATCAGCCTTGACGCCGTTGATGACTGCAAGCGCCTGATTGCCGCTGGCGCCGTGCGTGGTCTCGAAAGTGATCTCCTCGCCGCTGACCTCCTTCCAAACGTCTTTGAAAATTTCATTATACTCCTCGTAGAGTTCGCGCGTGGGGTCGTTGGCGACGTTGAGGAACTCCTTCGATGCTTCCGTCGAGATCGTTTCGTTGCCGCAACCCGCCGTCGATCCGATCAGAAGCACCGCGCTCAACGCCGCCATCAAAAATTTTTTCAGCATCGCAATCACTCCTCCGCAGCGATTTATTTCTTGACGCGCCGTTGACGGCAGTCTATCATAGAGAAAAATTTTTTCAAGGGATGTTTTTAATGGCGGAAATAATTTATCGCAAGCCGACGTTTGACGACGTCGAGGCGATATTCAAATTGATAAACGATTACGCGGCGGAGGGCGTGATGTTGTCGCGTTCGCGGAGCGTGTTATACGAGACGATACGCGAGATGATCGTTGCGATTGAAGAGGATAAAGTGATCGGCGTGGGCGCATTGCACGTGACGTGGAATGCGCTGGCGGAAGTGCGCTCGATGGCGGTTGATCGGGAGCATACTCGACGTGGGATCGGCGGCGAGATCGTTCGACGGCTGATAGACGAGGGGCGCGGCTTCGGAGTAAAAAAATTTTTTACGTTGACGTATAAGCCGGGATTTTTTCAAAGGTTGGGGTTTCGGACGATCACGAAAGAGGAGTTGCCGCATAAAATTTGGCGGGAGTGCATAGACTGTCCGAAGTTCCCGAATTGCGACGAGATCGCGATGAGCTTCGACGGTTGAGCCGCGCGGAGCGACGATGAAAGGGCGCTGCCGACGCTCCCACCCCCGAATGGCAGCGCCCAACGGAGGTTGAGGTTCCCACCCCGCGTCGTCAGCGCCCGTACTTTAACGGTCGAAAGAGGCGGTCTTTAATGTCGAAGAACGGGGCGCCGCCAATGCGACGGAGCGCGACGGAGTGACGATGATTGGGCGCTGCCAACGCTCCCACCCCCGAATGGCAGCAGCGTCCAACGGAGCTCGAGGTTCCCACCCCGCGTCGACAGCGCCCGACTTCGGAGAAAAGAGCGGGGCGCCGTCAATGCGACGGAGGGCGGCGCGAAAAAAGGCGGCGGCAGCCGCAATGCCGAAGAGTGGGTGCCCGACTTCGGATCGAAGAGCGACGAAAAAAAATCCGTCGGCGGTCTCTAATGTCAAAGAGCGCGGTCGCCGACGTTGGAGCGAAGGGCGACGGAGTGACGATGATGGAGCGCTGCCGACGCTCCCACCCCCGAATGGCAGCGCCCAACGGAAGCAGAGGTTCCCACCCCGCGTCGTCAGCGCCCGACTTCGGAGCGAAAAAAGATGGGCGCCGTCAATGCGGGTGGGAACCGCAGGAAAGGTCGGGCGCCGAGCTTGGTGGGCGGGAGCGTTGACGGCGCCCTAAAAAAATTTTTTTGGAGGCAAAATTTATGATAGCAGAGAAGATGTATGAACTCGGCACTCGAAAATCTACCATAAGAACTATTTTTGAGTTCGGTCGACAGCGCGCCGCCATCGTCGGCGAAGAAAATATTTTCGATTTCAGCCTCGGCAATCCCAACGTCCCCACGCCCGACTTCG
>CALGGP010000065.1 GCA_937915885.1 uncultured Selenomonadales bacterium
GCCCGCCCACCCTGAAAAAATTTTTTTCAAATAAAGGAGCCGTCGCCAAAGGATGGTCGCCGTCGTCAACGGTTGAGCGCTTTCGACAACGGACGGGCGCTATCGATCGTGCGGGCGCCGCCGACGCGGGTGGGAACCACTTCCACAATTGGGGCGCCGACATTCGGGGGCGGGAGCGACGGCGGCGCCCATCAATCCGTCGCCTTCTACACCGTCGAGAGAAAAATTTTATTGAAGCGGGCGGCAACCTTCGGATCGTGAGTGATCACAATCAGCGTTTTCGACAGCCCCAATAAATTTTCGACCAACCGATCCGCCGTCGCCCGATCTAGCCCCGCCGTCGGCTCGTCCAATATCAAAACTTCGGCGTCCGACGCCACCGCCAGCGCCGTTTGCAATCGGCACCGTTGACCGCCGCTCAATCGCGCTCCGTCGAGTCCGATTTCCGCGTCGATGTCAACGTCGTCAAGTTGAGCGATCTTTAAGCACTCCAAAATTTTTTCGTTGGTGATTGACGGGTGTAGGATCAAAAAATTTTCTCTGATCGAAGTCGAAAAAATATAATCGGCATTGGTCGCCGCCGCGATCGTCCCGCCGACTTTGATCGAGCCCTCCGTCGGCGTCAACAGCCCCATGATCAGATATAACAACGTGGTCTTGCCGACGCCCGACTCGCCCACGATTGCGATCCGATCCGCGCGGTGCACATCGAGCGAAAAATTGTCGAGCACCGTCCGACCGTCGTAGCCGAACTTTAAATTTTTGATCTCAATCATTTTTTCGGTCGACGGCTTTTTTTCGATATCGGGCTCTGTCGTTTCGTCGATCGGAAAAATTTTTTTGTTGAGCCGAATCGCCGACGGAATCATCGCCGTCGTCTCGACATTGATCAACAGCACGAACAGATGCATCGACAATCCGATCGTGTCGAGCCGCGCGGATAATTCATAGAGGACGATGCAGAGGACGGCGGCGTTGACGAGCGAGCAGACGGAATCGGCATTGACGATCCGATTATCGACGGTCGAAAGTTTTTCGGCTTGACGGTCGAGAATCTTTCGGGCGCCGTCAAAGGCGTCGGCAATAAAAATTTCGTCGCGCCCGTCGTTGAAGTCAATCAGCGCCGCCCGATAATCGCCGTCGTCAATCGGTTTTTCATCGATGGCTCGAGCAATGAGCACCGTCACAATCAACGCCGTCGGAATGATCAACGCGATTACTCCGATCAATCGAAAGACGATCGCGGTCGTAATGATGTTGAGCACGACGGCGCCGACGATCGGAACGACGACGCGCGGAATGAAATTTTTCATCAACTCCGCGCGGATTGTGAGATCATGAAGAGCGTCGCCGAATTGAATGTTGACGGTGACGAGCGCGGCGCGATAGAGTTTGACGCGAATTTTATTGAGTCTGTCGAGCGCGGCTTTATGAGTGCTCAACCGTTCGAGATAACGAAAGACGGCGCGAAAAATGCCTGCGGCTCTGACGGCGGTGATACCGAGTGCCAATTCCGACAGCGGCGGACGGGTGGCGGCGGTGGTGATGAGCCACGCGGAGGCGGTCAACAAAATTACGCTCGAGGCGAGCGCGAAAAGCGACGAGGCGATTGCGGCGAACATTTTATCACCTTGACAACAAAAAAATAATTCTTTACGATCGATGCGAGGAGATGATCATTTTGAAGAAAGAGATCGAAGTGTTTGATTACGCGGGGGCGATCCTGAGCGCGTTGCCGACGGGCGTGTTGTTGGTGACGGAGGCGGAGGAATGCGTCAACGCCATGACGATCGGCTGGGGCACGCCGGGCGTCGAATGGGGCACCAAAATTTTTGCGGTGTATGTCCGCGAAAGTCGCTTTACTCATGAACTGCTCGAGCGGAGCGGACAATTCATCGTATCGGTGCCGTACGGCGCGGTCGACGAGAAAAAAGTGAAGAAGGCACTCGGGATTTGCGGCAGTCGGAGCGGTCGCGACACGGACAAAATAGCGGTGGCGGGCTTGACGATGGTCGAGCCGGAGATCGTCTTGCCGCCGGCGATCAAAGAATTTCCGTTGACGCTCGAATGCAAAGTGGTCTTCAGTCAATTGCAGCCGGCAAAAGATATCAGCAGTCGGTTCCAAAAATTTTATCCGACGGACGCTGACGGCAACGCCGATCAACACGTTGCATATTACGGCGAGATCGTCGCGTCCTACATCATCGAGTGAGTTGCCCTCAACAATAAAAATCCGTTCGACGTGCGCGGGCGGATTCCTTTTTTTGCCTCGGTGAACTGTCGGGACACCAACCGAAAAATTTTCGCTGATACAATGTCGGTCGAAAATATTTATCGGGGAGTGTGTCGAAGTGTTGAAGACGATATTGGCAATCATAGGGATTAATTTTCTCATCGACCACCCTTATATCGCGTTGGGGCTGGTGTGCGCGATTGCGTACCTCATTTATTGGGGCATTCAATCGAAAAACAATCGTGACGGCGCCGCTGCGTCGGACGCGCCGCAAAATATTGCCGACGCCGAGACGACCGGCATTGTGGATTCGCTGTTGACGGGCGGCAAAAAATTATCCGAGCTCCCCGCTTGGCAACGAGATAAAGTCGTCGACCTCTACGACATTATGTGCGTAAAAATCGTGTCCGGCAACATTCCCAAGATGGAGTCGGACGCCTACGCGGTGCTCATTCCGCGCATCAGGAATAAAATTTACGAGTTTCAATACAGCGTCGATCCGAGCGTCATGACGGATAAGGAGCGTCAAAGGATTTTCGGCGCCATTGATCATCTTAACGGCGAGAAGCAGACGCGCGCGTTGACTGCCGAGGAAGAAAATCGTCTGGGGCTCCTTTCGATGAAAAAGTTTCAATATCAGACGCGGGCGATGACGCCGGACGACAGGACTGTGTACTTGAGGCTGATTGGCAAATACATGGGCGGCGAGGGCTTGACTGCCGAGGAAAGTAAACAATTCGACAGATTGAGGGCGATTGCGGACGGAGGTGATCGCCCGTGAAACGGAGGATGTCATGAAAAAAATAATTGCGTGGCTGATGATGTTGGCGCTGATGTTGACGGCGGGTTGCGGCTCGTTCGATGATAAGCCGTCGAAAGAAACTTCGATTGCAAATCCGCTGTCGGGCGACGCCGCCGATTGCGCCAACGTCGTAAAAATTCTGCTCGATCAAAAACTGCATTACGACAACGGCGCGGCGGAAAATCTTATGCAGAAAGCGGCGTTGGGTGTGCATGGCAATCCGTGGCCTCTCAACGAAACTCATGAAAACTTCGGCAGGTACAGCAAAGTCGCGTTGCATGAAAATCTGCGCGATCGTTTTATGAATTGCAGTCGGCTCGACGATCGCCGCTTGAGTTATACGAGCGCCGACGAGATTGCCTCCGCGTTCGCCGCTCTGATCGACACGACGACGTATGAAGTGACGCCGAGCGGCAAGACGGTTGATCTCGACGGCGAGTATCAGGAGCTCGACGTTCACATCGAATATCCCGACATCGATCAGATCAATCGGCGGGCGTTGGAGAATTTGAACGCGGCGCTTAAATCGAAATACGGAGCATCTTCATCGTCCGATCCCGATAAAATTATTGCCGATAAAGATCGACGCGGCTTTGAAAAATTGGATCGATTGTTGGAGTACGGCTATGCGTTCGCCGATCATTGGTCGCCTTCGCAGACGCCCGCTCAGCATGCGGAGTATGATGCGATTGTCCGCGACGCTTATCTGTCGGTGTTGAGCGACAAAAACAATCTGCCGCATAAAACTTACGACGGCACGATCCACATCGCGAAGCGCAACGTCAAGGGCTCGGACGTCTATGTATTTTGGGATAAGGACGAGTCGCTGTTGCCGTTGAACATCGACATTTGGACGCCGCTTGCCGCTGCCAACGATTATCTTGCGCTCGACTCGGGGGCTCGTGATGTGTGTGCGATCGTTTTGCGCGACGTTCGGCTTGACGGCTCGAGCGAGCGAATTGCGGCGGACGTGAGCTTTTCGGTCAACAACAAAACCGACAACGATATCGTGCTTCAATACGAAGTGTGCGACGCGTACGGCAAATCGCTCGAGTGGCAATGGCTGTCGCCGAACAACAATTACATTCCGCTCGACGGTCAAGAATTTGTGTTGTCGAAGGGCTCGGGCAAAACGGTCGATTGGAAACTGCAAAGCGAAGCGGCGTCGGGCGAGCCGTTTATGCTTCGCGTCCGCGTCGACTTCAAAAATTATATTTATGTGCCGTTCAAAACCGCCCCTGCCGCTCGACCTTCGGAGCCTCAACAGACCGTCGAAAATAAAGTGACGACGGGCGAGATTGCGCCGGGCAAAAAGTTGGGCGCCGACGATCTTCGATTGGGCGACATCGAAATAGAGGAAAGCGCCGATTCTGTTTTGAAAAAGTTGGGCAAGCCCGAAGACAGCGACACTTCAAATCCCAACGGCGATATCATACTTCATTACGGCAAGCCGACGCCGCGGCTGGACATTACGATCAATCCGACGACCAACGATTGGGTTGAAACGATTGTTGCCGTCGATCCGAATATCAAAACTCCGCGCGGAATTTCGGCGGCGTCGTCGCGCGGTGACGTAACAAGTTTTTACGGCGTCGACTGCAAACAATCTCAATACGAAAACCTTGACCTCTACGAGTACGACATTCAATCGAAGAGCGGGCAACCGTACATCTTGCGCTTCGCCGTCGTTCGCGCGTCCGATCGGGTTGACTACATCAGCATTCGACACAAGTAATGGAGGGGAGCTTATGCGCATAATCAGCGGACTCGTGGTGTACTTCGTGCTCGTGTACCTCGGCAATGATCTATTGGGTTTGCTCGGGATCGACCTCGGCGAAGACTACGGCATATCGTATTTGTCCGGCAAAACGAACTTCAGCGTGTCGGGTGCGGTGGTGTCGTGCATAATCGGCGTCCTCGGCGCGGTCGCATTAATAATGTTGGACGAGGACGGCATGGGCGTCGGCATCGCCGCCATATACTGGATGTACTCGATCTACAGCGATTACAGCGAGCTGTCGAAAGTGGTCGGCTTCATCGGCTTCTTGATTGTCACGTTGGACAGCATCATCATGCTCTTGACGCTGTTGGGCGTTAGCGCGATGAAGGATTCAATCCGAAAATCACTCAAGCAGTAGCGTTTCGCCCGCTTGATGCAACAAGGCGTTCGTCTCCAGCACGTTGAGCCGCTGCTCGACGGCGAAGATGATCACCGAATCCCACGGGTCGCGCGGATAAAGCGGATTGTGTTTCGCGTACTTCAACAGATATTGCAATTCGTCCAACGTCAAGCCCATCGCCAACCCGAGCGCCAACACCTTCGGGCGCGACGGATTTTTTCTGTTGCCCGAGAAGATGTGATACGCATACTCCCTGTTCAAGCCCGACTGCTTTACGACCTCCGCGCGGAGCAAATGTTTTTCGTCCAACAGTCGACAGAGATATTCGTTGAGCGGCGCGGCGAACTCGTTTTGATTGCGGTCGAGATAATTTTCGATGTCGGACGTCGACTTCAACTCCGAAAACAACTCGTCGGTGTCCTTGCCATATTTCATTGCTCACCATCTCCAATGCATTTCGCGAGGATTTTATGACGGCCTTCGATAAATTTTTTGCCGACACGTATGAACTCGTCGACACGATAAAATCATCCGAGGACAGTTTTATCGCAGTCGTCTACGACAGGCGTGCCGGGCATCTTTGCGTTATGAAGCGGCGCGCGCTCCGTTCGAGGGAGCTTTACACACTTCTAAAGACTTGCGACAATGCGCATCTGCCGAAAATTTATCGGCTGTTCGAGCAGGACGGCAATCTGATTGTCATCGAAGAACACATTGACGGTGCAACGCTCGAGGAGATGTTGAAGTATCAGCCGACCGCCTTCGACGAGCCGACCGTCTTAAATATTCTCGACCAGCTTTGCGACGGGCTGATTGCGCTCCACGAAAAAAATATAATTTATCGCGACCTCAAGCCGTCAAACATCATGCTCGATCGAAACAACGTCGTCAAGCTGATTGATTTTGGGATTGCGCGGATATTCAAACCCGACGCCGACGCCGATACGGAATTTCTTGGCACGCGCGGATATGCGGCGCCCGAGCAGTTCGGATTTTTTGATCTTGGTCAGACCGACGTGCGCAGCGATATTTACGCCCTTGCCGTCACGGTCAAGCGGTTGCTGGGCGACGAGTACGACGGTCGATTGTTGCCGGTGCTCAATCGTTGCACGTCGTTGAATCCGAAGGAGCGCTATCAATCGATTGCCGATCTCGTTCACGCCGTCAAACGCACTCGGACGTTGCGGATCGTCAAGCGGCTCGGGCTGATTGCGGCAATGACTTCAATAGTTTTTGTGATGCCTCAACCGATCAATTTCGAGCCGAAGTCGGAGCCGACACCCGTAAAAAAATTTTCGGCACCCGTCGAAGAAAAAATCGTTGAGAAAAAAGCCGTCGAAATTCCGATTGAAGAGCCGCCTCCGACGGTCGACGACGCGGTTGCCGATCAATTGATCGATTTCGTCAAAAATCAACGATTCGAGCCGACGATCGAAAAAATTTCCGTCGAGCCGCCTCAACCGACGCCCGAAGTTGCGAAACGAGCGGAGATGTTTTTGTACATCAACGGCGCGATCAGTCCGAATCGAAGTCCGCACAGCACGGCAGGCGAGCTTATTCTCGACGACGTTAAAAATTGGCGGCGCGACGAGAAAGGCAATCTGCTTTTTCCCGCCGATTGGACAGCCGCGTTGAGGATTGAAAATCACACGGCGCGCGATCTGATCAATGTTCGCATCACGGTCGACTTCGACGATAACGACGAGATCATCATTGAGCCCGCCGACATCAAAGCGGGCGCAAGCGTCGATATCGACATTCCGATTGCGAACAAAGCGGCGTTGAGCGACGACTACGGGCAATTGTCGATAGCGTTGACGGCGGACGGCGCGGATATTCCGATACTCATTCGCGATATTGAGCTTAAGACTTGACGTCGATCTGTTTGAATTTGACGCCGAGAACGCGCTCGAACTCGTAAAGCCGATCCAATTCTTTTGGATCGACGAGCGTGCTCAAATTGTCGATAGCGTTGACGGCGGACGACGAAGACCTTCCTATGCTCATTCGCGATATTGAGCTTAAGACTTGACGTCGATCTGTTTGAATTTGACGCCGAGAACGCGCTCGAACTCGTAAAGCCGATCCAATTCTTTTGG
>CALGGP010000066.1 GCA_937915885.1 uncultured Selenomonadales bacterium
CTCATTCATCAGTTTCACTCCTCAACCGTCAAATGATTCTCTGATTGTCGATGTAATAGTGTTTCGCATCGATGTCAAGCGTCGCCGCCGTCTCTTCGATCGCAAAGTTGTCGCCTTCGGAGGCTCCCGCCATCAATGCCCTTTCCATCGTCAATGTCTCATTCATCAGTTTCACTCCTCAACCGTCAAATGATTCTCTGATTGTCGATGTAGTAGTGTTTCGCATCGATGTCGAGCGTCGCCGCCGCACGTTCGATCTCCGCCTGCTCCAACATCGCCTCCAACGTGCTTGCATACTTCGGATTGTCCCGCGCCTCGATCAACGCCTTATATTGTGCGTCCGTCGCCAAGTACGACGCCACATCCGCATAGCCCCCGTATTTCTGCTCGAGCGCATAGCCCGCCGTCGTCGCCAGATATGCCGCCGCACTCTCATAATCCGAGTACTTACTCATCAATTGCCCCTGCCGCGTCGTCAACATATACGCGTCTATGTCGTCATACCCCACGAATTTTTGATAGTCGGGCTCCGTCACCAGCGTCCGCGCATTGACTATGTAATATCCATCGGCGCTGTCATAGCCCGCATACTTCGCCTCATATTCCTCCAGCTTCTTCATTTGGTTTTTCGTCAACGCCTTGTTATGCGCGGGGGCTTCTTCGTTCGCCGCCTTCTTCGCTTGATAATTCAACATCGTCGTATACTCGCTCGCGCACTCCGCGCGGATTTTCGCCGTCTCGTCCAGATACTCCGAAAACTCCGCGTCGATTTCTTCAACATATTCGGCGTAACTGCCTTTGATCGATTCATACTCCGCGTATTCCGTCGCCGTGACACTCTTAAGATTCGCATACGCCTCTTTGCCCGATTCGTAAGTCGCATACTCCTCGCCTATTTGCTCCTCGTACTCGGTTACCCGCGCTTTCAAGCCTTCGAAGTAAGTACCCGCGTAATCCTCCGTCGGCGCTATGATACCTTGATCGATCCACTGATGAATGAGCGTCTCATCGTCCGCATAGCCCACACCCGATTGATACGACGCCGCTTGCGCCACCTTCGACTGCAGACCGTTGCGCGTGATGTGCACCTCGCCGTTCGTGCTCGCCACCTTGCCTATATTCAACGTCCCATTCGACGGCGTTCCAAGGTAAATGTTGCCCTTCGCGTTCACTTCGACCGCGTTTGTCGCGTCAAGACGCATCGCCACGCTGTTGGCTTGAGAACTCTTCGTCGCGTTGTTCGAGCCCACGCCTCCATTTTCGCTCGTGATGACTATCGTCTTGCCCGTCGCTCCATTCAAGCCCGTTATTTGTCCCGTCGCCTTCAACGTGATGTTGCCGCGCGCGCCGGAGTCCGCCGTCTGACTTCTCAGCCCCTCGTTGCCTATATACACCGCGCCCGTCACATTGATATCTATATCGCCGCCGTTGCTCGAGACCACATTCAATTCGAGCGTGTCATCATACGTCCCGTTCGCCTGCCGCCGACCTATCGTCTCAAGGTTGAGCCCGCTTATGTCGTTGAAGGCGTGCACCGTCGCATTGCCCGCGCGCAACACCGTTTCGCCCGCTTGATAAATACCTCCGTGATTGCTGTAGAGACCGAATTGCGATTCGCCGTCGCTCATCTGCATATCCCCGTTGAGATACAGGCTGCCGTTCGAGTTGACGGTGATCGGTCCGTGCGTCCGTCCGAGGAAGCCCACCGTGATCGGCTTGGACGCGTTAATGTCGAACGTGTACGATTGAATACTCCCTTGAATGTATTTCCAATCCAGCGTGTAGGTATATTTTTTGGCGACCAGATACGATTTTACCTTCGTGTCCTTCGCGATGAGGATCGGTCCCGTCGTATTCATCAACACCGATTCCGCCTTCAAATTCAGGCTGTCGTCCGTCGACCCGTCCCCCGTCAGGAAGCCGCCCACGTCCAATGTGCTCGAGCCGCTCGTCGTCCGAGGCGTCGTATCTTTTTCCCATTCCTCGACCGTGTTCTTCGTGCTTCCGAACAGCAATTGTCCCAGCCAATTTTCGGAGAATAACACTCCCCAACCCGTTTCTTCGTGGTGATAAATTTGATCGGTCGTCGTCGCTTCGCCCTGCGTCCAATTGTAGCGCAACCCAGATGCGGGCTGATACGTCGTCGTGTTGTACGCGCCCGTCGTCGGATTCAACTCGTCAAGATCGTTGTCCGACACCTGCGCCGTTTCATACAGCCTGCCGTCCGCAAAATGCTCCTTCAACATCTGAGCGTAATTTTCTATCACCCGCGTTTGCCCGGGCGTGTACTCCGTCAACGTGTCAAGGGCGGTGTCTATGATCGTGATTTTGCCGCGCCTATCGTTGTTGATGATGCGCCCGACTTCCATCGGCAGGTCGCTCTTGTTTTCGATGTCGATTGTCGCGTAGCCGTTCGCCGCATAAATTTTCCCGCTGCCCGTCGACGCTATACGTCCACTGAGATAAATGTTGCCGCCGCCCGTTTCAAGGCTCTCCATTATCAGCTTATCTTCCGTCGCGTCATAATACACAGGCAGCTCGTAATCGTAATAACCCTTCGACGCGCTGTATTTCGCCCCCGCCGCATTCACCGCATATCGACCGCTCGAATCTTTCATCCGTTGGTCGAGCGCCGACGTGTCATTGTTCGCCAGCTCCGCCTTCAACGTTTCAATGTCCGCGTCCGCCACCGTCACGCGGTACGTCTCATAGCCCGCCTGCAACACCCCATTGATATTGATGTCGAGCGCCGCAAGGTAAATGTTATTGCCCGCTATACGACCGTTGCCAGTGTCGCCGCCTTCAACCGCATTCTCCTTGACAACGTAAGTCTTCGTGTCCGACGACGCCGTCTTGTTGAGCTCGGCGCTCGCCTTGTTTTGCGCCGCCGTCGCCTCCGCGCGGAGGATCGATTCGGGCGTCCCGCCTACATTCACCAGCCCCTCGACAAACCCTTGATTGATCGTTCCGTTCGCTTCGATGTAAATGTTCCGCGCATTGATATTCGCGCTGTTCGTCGTGCCCGTCACCACGCCGCTTTCTTCCCGCTCATAATCGGAGCTGATGTCGATATCGCCACGCGTGTTCGTCACTCGCACATCCCCGTTGACGTTTTCTATGTCGCCCATCAGTCGGAGGTCGGGGCGCGGATCGTAGGTGCCCGTCTGGCTCGTGTCGCTCTTGTCTACCAAATTCACTCGAGCAATGTCGGGGTTGTTGTAAATCGTGACATTCCCCGCGCCCGACTGCATCGCCGTATCCAGCTTCAACGTCGTCGCCACTCCAGCGTCGCCCGTCATCACGGCGTGCCCCTTCAAATTCACGTTGCCGCTCTCGCCGCCCAATCGTATATCATTCACTCGCAGGTAGGCGTTTGACGTGTTCGTTATCGTCAGGTTCGGAGCGCCTTTCGCCGTCAACGTCCCCGTCCCTTTCACCTTCGCCGTGTTCAGATTGACGTTGCCTCCGCTCAACGAGATATCTCCCAGCTCGATATATCGAACTTCAACGCCCTCGCTTATCACGGACGTGTGACCTCCTTCGTCCACCGCCAAGCCCAATTCGCGCATCTTGCTTTCAACACGCTCGATCTCCGCAAGGAAGCCTGCCACCGCCGCCGTGTTATTTTCCTCCGTCGACGCCCCCGTCGTGTACTGATTGACCAGATCGATCAACGTCTGTCGACGCGTCGACAGTTCGTTGGCGTAATCTATCGTCCCCTCCGTATAATCGATGTCGATGTCCGACGACACCGTCAGCTTGCCGCTGTTCGTCGTCCCTTGTATGTTGTACTCGTCGGGGATCACGCGCCCGCTTATGTTGACCGCGACATCTTTCACCGCGCTCCCTGCCGTCACTCGCCCGTCTATCGCAATGAAATTCGTGTTCACGCCGTCTTCTTCCTTGCCGCTTTCGTCGCCGCCCGTTCCCAAGATGTTTGTCGCATACGTGCCGCGCTCGACGTTTTTGTCCGCGTTGCTCAGATCGGGCACGCCCACGCCCGTATATTTCTCCAGATTCGAGTATTGACCGCTACGACTGCTGTAAAGTACTTCGACCTTGCCGCCGTCCGCGCGCATATTGATATCGCGCCCGCTGTCTATCGACCCGTCCACATTGATCGCATTGTTCTCCTTCAACGTGTACTTCGCCGCCGGACTGTTCACTTCATACGCCGTGTAATTGTTCGTCTCCGTCACTGTTTTTATGTATATCTGCCGCGTTTTGTCGTCGAAGAACGCGTCCTTCGTGCCGCCAGCTTCCATTTCGACGTTCCCCGCCGTCGTCAACGCGCCCTTCACATCAATCACATTCTTGCGATCAATATCATTCTTCGTCCCGTTGAACAGGAACGCCACCACTCCGCCGTTCGTGCCCGACGACGCGCTGTCCACGTTGAGCACATCGAACGCCTTGACGGTAAAGTCGCTCTCGCCCGTCGCCTTCGACCCCGACGCAAATCGCACTTGATTGTCCGTCGTGATCGCCGTGTTCGCGTCCGCCGACAGCCCGTTTATCAAGCCCCCGCCCGCCGCGTTCACCTTATTCATCACGTCGCCGTCCGACTTCGCCGTGTATGTCTGAGCGCCCGTCGTCGTGATGCTCGCATTCTCGCCGACGTCGGTGTACGCATTCTTCTTGACTGTCACCTTCGACGTGATGTTGTCAATCTCAATCGCCCCGCCGTAGTAATCCGCCAGCAGATAACTCTCCGCGCCCTTGTATCCGTCCGTCTTGAATTTGTTCAGCGCGTTGACTTCGATCGTCCCCGCATTGATCGACGCGTTTTCATCCACCGTCGCCGTCGTCGTTCCGCTGATGTTGTTATCCGCATTCACTGCCGCGCCGCCCGCTAAGCCCCCGTGCCCTTGCCTCACATAGCCGCGTATCGTATCGTCCGATGTGGCATTGATCGAGACCGCGCCTCCGACGTTCCATTTGCCGCCCACCGTCGCCGTCACATCTATCAAACTGTCGTTGTCCGTCTTCGATTCCGACGCGATATCCAACAGCGCTCCCGCGCCGCCCGTCGCTTTCACATCCGTCACATTCTTATTCGTCGCCGTCACCGTCAGACTGCCCGCTTTGTTTTCGAGCGCCCCCGACCCGATCTCCGCCGTGACGCTGTCTTTCGCCGTCACGTCCGCCGCATCTTGACCGCTCGACGCCGCGATTCCGATCGCATAGCCCTCGGCGTAAGCGTGACGATTCGGTTGCAAAATGCTCTCCACATTGATCGCCGTGTCCGCGTTGTACGTTTGACTGCCCACTTCAACGTTCGTCGTCGTCTCCGTTTTGACCGTCGCTCCGTTCTTCGACCCGTCAATTGAAATTGCGCCCCCGTTTATCGAGAACATCTCCGAATACGCCGCCGTACGATCCGCCGAGCCCGTCGTCGCCTTGTAATTCACCGTCGCCGCGTCGAAACGATTGCCCCCGCACACTTCGACCTCCGCTCCGCCTTTCAGCTCCGTCTCCGACGTTACCATCGTAAGCCCTGCGCCTTGTATCGAGCCCGCGGGCGCGTATGTGCTCACGCTCGGATCGCTCTCCGCCGTCAAACTCACCGTCGAACCTCCGAACCGATTGTTCCCGTCAAGCACCGCCACCAGCGCCTTGTTATTATCCCGCGCCGTTGATGCCGTCGTCGCCACTACCGCGCCGCCCCCGCTTGCGCTCTTCGCTTTTACATACGCCTCATTCGCACTCCGCGCCTTCACATTCAAATCGCCCGTCGCCGACAAATCGCTGTTCAGACCGTTTTCCCGCGCGCTGTTTTCGATCACGACCTGCGTCACGCTCTCGTTCACGCTCTTCGCCGTCGTCACAGGCACCCCCACCGCTCCGACGTTCAGCCCAAAATTCTCCACTTTCGTCTTGCTGTCGTCCGTCGCCGTCAACGCCATCGTCCCGCTCGTCGCGCTTATATTGCTTCCCTTGACGTTGACTTGCGTATCGCCTTTGAGCTGCACCGAGTTATAACCTACGCCGACCTCGAGCACGCCCACGCCCACTTCATAAACGTTCGTCTCGAGACCTTTATTCGCTTGCGTCTGCGTCGCTCCGATGTCCACCGTACCGCCGCTTATGTCCGATGTCGTCAGCAGTGTGTTCGTCTTGTGATTGATGTGCAAGATGTTGTCGCCGACCGCCACGCCGAGCCCGCCCAGCGATCCGCTCCCGTTGACCATAGCCGCGTCGTTTTGCTCCGTCGAATTGATCTTCAACGCACCGCCCGCCTTCAACGTCGAGCCCGCTACATTCGTCAGCACACCCTTATTGCTCACCGCCTCCGTCGTCACTTTGATTTTCCCCTGCGATTCTTTCAACGTCGCTTTATCCGACGTGCTCAGCCCGTGTATCTGATCCGTGTCTATCAGTTCCGCGTTCGCTTTTTCAAAGTGCCCTTCTATCAGCTTTCGCGTGACCGCGCTGTCTGTTTCGCCCACGCTCGCGTTCACCGTCGTCGTCATCACATTTACCGCCGCCCCCACGCTGCCCAATCCTGCCGCCGCCAACGTGCTGTCGAAGGTGCGCGTCTCTTTCGTGTCCACCGTCAAGGCGTCGGTTGCCTCCAACGTCGAGCCTGTGATGTTCGCGTTCGTCGTATTATTGATCGTGTTGACGTCGACTGCCGCTCCCACGCCCGCCAGTCCGCCGAACGAGCCCGCCCCGCCGTCTGTCTCCGGCGATACCTTGTCGGCGGTTGTGACTTCTATCGTCCCTGCCTTGACTGTGCTGTTTTCTATCGTGCTCTGCGTCGTCGTGTTCAGGCTGTTGACGGCGATATCTCCTGCCACCCCCGCGCCCAACAGCGACACCGCTCCGCCTATCGAGAACAGATCATTGTTTATTCGACTGCTGTTGACCGCGCTGATTTTCGCCTTCGACACGTCGCCTCCTATCAATTCCGCCCCTCTGATTTCGTTGCTCACCGTCGCCTTGTCTTGCGTCACCGCTATACCCGTGTTGAGCGATCCTGCCACGCCCGACTGCGGATCGAGCGCTATCGACACTCCCGCCGCCACGTTCAGCACGTTTGCATCCGGCGTATGTTCCGCTCCGATATTCGCCTCCCCGCCGTAATTGACTTTCACTCCGATCACTTTCGCCGCCGTATTCGACGTGTTTGCATTCGACGCCGCATTGTCCGCCGTCTCCAATGCTAATTGCTCATTCACTGCCACCGTCGCGTTGAGCATGAAGTCCGAGATGCCCTGTCGGCTGACCGCGTTGACGTTGAAGTTGTCGGCGGCTATGTCAAGCACGTTGGCGCCGGTGTTATTGACCGACGCCGTCACGTCTCGAGCTACGTCCGTCACGCCCACCGACGCCCCCGCCGCAAAGTTCGCCGCGCCCGCCGCGCCTCCGATGCAGCCGCCCTTATTCGTATAGTCGAAGGCGCCGACATTCAACGAGCCCGCCTTACCGTCGATCGCCGCGTTACTGCTGTTATCGAACGCCGCGTTGGTGGCGCCGCTGATTTTGACGAAGTTCAGCGAGCCCGCCAAATTGGCGCCCTTGTCGCCGAGTTGCACTGTCAGCGACGCGACGTCCGAGCTCAAGCCGTGCGTCGAGCTGGCGTCTATCACGATGCCCGACAGATTTTCCGTCGTCCGATTATCGGCAAGCCCGCCCGCCGACCAAGTATTATTGCTGACGGCTTTGCTGATCATGGTGCCGTCCTTGATCCCGTGATTGACCGCAATCAGATCGTCCGTCGAATCGGAGCCCGCAACGCTCAAGGTCGAGCCCGTAACCTTCGCGTTGGTGTCGCCCGTGATGTTGTTGTTCGACGCCGACACGCCCAACCCGACCGCAAACCTAATCGGTGCCGCCCGAAATTCCGACCGTGCCCGCGTAATTCGCAAGCACGTCGTCGGATTGCGACACCACGCCGAAGTTTTTATTGACGGTGGCATTGACGTTTTCGACCAGCGCGTTGGTGTTCGAGCCGATTTGATTGCGCGAGCCCGAGCCCGCAGAGGTGAACACCGATCTGTCGCCGATGGTAATAGAGCTCGAGCCGACGCCGCCCGCGATCTTTTGAGCGGAGGTGGCGCGAATGTCGACGTTGCCGAGCGCATTCGCGGTTTCGTTGAGCGCGTCGTTTTTAAAGAACGCGTCGGTGTCTTGATTGATTTCGGAGGAAGCAACGCCGACCGTGCCCGTGATTGCGGTCTGATTGGAGCCCGATATGATCGTCGCAACGGTGGAGATGTCGCCGTCGGAGTTGGCGTCGACCTTCAGATCGGGATTGCCCTTGACGGCGGTGTTGATCAAGCCCGCGTCAACGTCTTTGTACAGATACGACGCCGCGCCCGCACCTTGGGCATTGATTTTGAAAAAGTTGCCGCCGGCGAAGGCAACGCCCACGCCCGCCGCTATGCTGTTGATGGTGGAACCGTCTTTGGTCGACAGCGCAATTTTGCCGCCCGTCCGCGCGGTGATGTCGGAGTTCTTGATTGTCGCCTCGAGCGTTTCCTTACTGTCCTTTTTGCCGATGGCGGTGTAGGCGACGCCCGCGCCCATATTCGTATCTTTCGAGATGTTGATGTTGCCCGCCGAGGTGGTTTTTGTCGCCTTGTCGTCGGAGTTGACGCCGAGCCAATCAATTTCGGTGGCAATCAAGCCGTCGGCAATCGCCTTGGTCGAGTTGCGCCCCTTATTGATGGCGATGTTGCCGTTGACAGCCCAATTTGCGGTGGAAATGTTTGCGCACACGCCGAGCTCGACGATCTTTGAAGTGTTCTTTGAATCAATGTCGATGGAGTTGACGGCGTTATCGATGCCGGTGATTGTCGAGTTTTTGACGGTCGAATCGACGGTATTGTTGAGAGAATTGACCGCGAGCGCCAGCCCGACGGCGTGAGATTGCCCGATGGAGACTTCGCCCGCGACGTTGACGTTTTGCGAATCGTTTTCGGAGCCGATATTGACGGTGTGCGCGGTGATGTCAGAGCCCGAAACGTTGACGCCGTTATCAATCGAGCCGACATTCCAGCCGACCGAGCCGACGGCATGAAAACCCGTCGAAGGCAAATCGTCACCCTGATAAATCAATACGATATCGTGACCGCTGCCGCTGCCGCCGTAATTGCCTTGACCCGAATACGAGCCCGCGACACCCGCCGACACATTGACGAGCCGCAATTTGTCTTTGGAATCGGCGACGAGCACGCCCGTATTGATGGTCGAATCCTTGATCGAAACGGTGTCGTTGATTTTGACTTTATTGACGGCAATCGACGCGCCGACGGGGAACGTCATGCTTTGCGAGGAGCCGGTGTAAGCGAACTGAACGCCGACCGCCGCCCCGACGAGCAATGCGCCGTTGCCCGCTTCGGGATTGACGTACTCCTTCACCTTCTCGCCCATATAACCCGCGCCCGTGATGTCGAGCCCGCTGTCGATGAGCGTCTGACGTTTGGAGTTGTCATTCACCTTTTGATCGTTGAGCAGATTGACGCTCGAGGCGTTGAGCTTGGCATTGTCGATGAACGCGTCCGACGTGGAAACAAATTCGCCGTAGGTTGCCGTGCCGTTGAAGACGAACGGATTGTTGCCGCTGCCGACGTAGGCGGAATCGGCGGAGCTTGAGACGCCGACCGACAGCCCCGCGTTGACTTGCACATCACTCTTGGAAGTAGCGATGTCGGCGTTGGCGGCGAAGTGATTGCCGTTTTCGATGCCCGCCTGCAGGTCGTTGTCGATCTCCGACAGCATAACCGTCGCCGTGATTGATGAGGCTTTGCCGCTCGTACCGAGGGCGAGGGAGATATCGGCGCCGCCCGCGACTTGAATATCATTGGAGGCGGCGTTGACGTTGAGATTGTCGAAGGCTTTATCGGTCGAGCCGGTGTCGCTGTTGGCGACCATTGCGCGCACATCGTTATCGGCGAGATTGACGCCGACGCCCGCGGCAACGTTGGTGTTTGACGCGTTCTGAGTGACGGCGACGGCAAGTCCGAGAGCGGCGGCCACATCGACGCCGTTTTTGATCGCGTTGACGTTGAGATCGCCGCCGGTGGTGTTGACGGTGCTGTTTGCGATCAGAGCATCGACTTTGCGAGCGCCCTTGTTGACGGCGGCCGCCGCTCCGACGGTACCGGTTTTGTTGACAGTGGACGTGGACACAAAAAAATGCGGCTCCGCCCGAGTACGCGCCGCTGTAAAGATCATCATTCGATTTGACGGTCAAACTGCTGCTGAAGTTATTGACGACGCCGCGGCCGCCCGCCTCGCGGCGCTACGCGCCGAGGGCGTGTTCGTGGTAACTCATATGTTCTACTGG